>CAZFET010000174.1:0-7703 GCA_964517545.1 uncultured Burkholderiaceae bacterium | reverse complement strand
CCGCTGACCGGCGCGACCTGCATCCTCATGTACAAGAACCAGGACAAGCCGGCGCAGGCCGCCGCGGCGCTGAAGTTCTTCGACTGGGCCTTCGCCAACGGCGACGCGATGGCGGCCGAGCTCGACTACGTGCCGCTGCCCGACTCGGTGAAGGCGATGGTGCGCAAGCAGTGGGCCGAGATCAAGGACGGCTCCGGCAAGGTCGTCGCGTTCAAGTGATCGTGCCTGCCGGCGCCGGCCGCGCCGACGCGACGGCGCAGCCGGCGCCCGCCTGACGGAGACATCGTGGCCGCTACACTTCCTGCCACCCCCTTCGACGACGAGAAACGGCAGATGGAACGTGCGGACCCGCTGGGCCGGCCGCCCGCCGCGCGGCGCTCGTCGCCCTGGGGCGACCGGCTGTTCTCCGTGCTCGCGCACGCTGCGGCGTGGGTCACGCTCGCACTGCTGGCCGGCATCATCGCGTCGCTCGTGATCGGCGCGTGGCCGGCGATCCGCGAGTACGGCATCGAGTTCCTCTGGCGCAGCGAGTGGGACCCGGTGCAGGACCGCTACGGCGGCCTCGTGATGATCTACGGCACCCTGGTGACCTCGTTCATCGCGCTGCTGATCGCGGTGCCCGTGAGCTTCGGCATCGCGCTGTTCCTCACCGAGTTGTCGCCGGCGTGGCTCAAGCGGCCGCTGGGCATCGCGATCGAACTGCTCGCCGCGGTGCCGTCGATCGTCTACGGCATGTGGGGCCTGCTCGTGTTCGGGCCGCTGCTGGCGCGGTACGTGCAGCAGCCGCTGCAGTCGGCGTTCGGCGACGTGCCGGGCCTCGGGCAGCTGTTCTCCGGCCCGCCGGTGGGCCTGGGCCTGCTGTCGGCGGGGATCATCCTCGCGATCATGGTCATCCCGTTCATCGCGTCGGTGATGCGCGACGTGTTCGACGTCACGCCGCCCATGCTGAAGGAGTCGGCCTACGGGCTGGGCTCGACCACGTGGGAAGTGGTGTGGAAGGTCGTGCTGCCGTACACCAAGACCGGCGTCATCGGCGGCATCATGCTCGGCCTCGGGCGCGCGCTCGGCGAGACGATGGCGGTCACCTTCGTCATCGGCAACATGAACCAGCTCGACTCGCTGTCGCTGTTCGAGGCGGCCAACAGCATCACCTCGGCGCTGGCCAACGAGTTCGCCGAGGCGGGCGAGGGCCTGCACCAGGCCTCGCTGATCTACCTCGGGCTGATCCTGTTCTTCATCACCTTCGTCGTGCTGAGCCTGTCGAAGATCCTGCTCGCGCAGCTGAAGAAGGGTGAAGGAGCCCGTTCGTGAGCGCCGTGCCGACACCCCTGAGCGCGCCGGCGCACGACACGCGCATGGCGATGTTCCGGCGCCGCAAGCGCGTCAACGCGATCGCGCTCACCTTGTCGCTCGCCGCGATGGCCTTCGGCCTGTTCTGGCTGATCTGGATCCTGGTCGAGACGGTGCGCCTCGGCGTGGGCGGGCTCGCGTGGTCGACCTTCACCGAGATGACGCCGCCGCCGCAGGCCGAGACCGGCGGCCTGGCCAACGCGATCTTCGGCTCGGCGCTGATGGTGTCGCTGGCCACCTTGATCGGCACGCCGGTCGGCGTGATGGCCGGCGTGTACCTCGCCGAGTACGGGCAGCGCGGCTGGCTGGGCAGCGCGACGCGCTTCATCAACGACATCCTGCTGTCGGCGCCGTCGATCGTGATCGGCCTGTTCATCTACGCGGTGTGGGTGGCGCGCGTCAAGAGCTTCTCGGGCTTCGCCGGCGTGCTGGCGCTCGCGCTGATCGTGATTCCGGTGGTGATCCGCACCACCGAGAACATGCTGGTGCTGATCCCGAACTCGCTGCGCGAGGCGGCCTACGCGCTGGGCACGCCGAAGTGGAAGGTGATCCTGGCGGTCACCTTGAAGGCGGCGCGCGCGGGCGTCGTCACCGGCGTGCTGCTGGCGCTGGCGCGCATCGCCGGCGAGACGGCGCCGCTGCTGTTCAAGGCGCTGTCCAACCAGTTCTGTACGTCCGACCTGGGCGAGCCGATGGCCAGCCTGCCGGTGACGATCTTCAAGTTCGCGATGAGCCCGTACGAGAACTGGCAGAAGCTGGCGTGGGCGGGGGTCTTCCTCCTCACCCTGGGCGTGCCCGCGCTGAACATCCTGGCGCGCGTGCTGTTCCGCAACAAACACTGACCGAAGGGCCGCGATGGACGCGAAGGTCGAACTGCCGGTGACCGAGAAGGTCAAGCTCTCGGTGCGCAACCTGAACTTCTACTACGGCTCGTTCCACGCGCTGAAGAACATCAACCTCGACATCCCCGAGCGCAAGGTCACCGCCTTCATCGGGCCGTCGGGCTGCGGCAAGAGCACCTTGCTGCGCGTGTTCAACCGCATGTACGAGCTGTACCCGGAGCAGCGCGCCGAGGGGCAGGTGCTGCTCGACGGGCAGGACATCCTGACGACCAAGGACGACGTGTCGCTCATTCGCGCCAAGATCGGCATGGTCTTCCAGAAGCCGACGCCGTTCCCGATGTCGATCTACGACAACATCGCGTTCGGCGTGCGGCTGTTCGAGACCCTGCCGCGCGTCGAGATGGACGAGCGCGTCGAATGGGCGCTGAAGAAGGCGGCGCTGTGGAACGAGGTGAAGGACAAGCTCAACCAGAGCGGGGCCGGCCTGTCGGGCGGCCAGCAGCAGCGGCTGTGCATCGCGCGCGGCATCGCGATCAAGCCCGAGGTGCTGCTGCTCGACGAACCCTGCTCGGCGCTCGACCCCATCTCGACCGGCAAGATCGAGGAACTGATCCACGAGCTCAAGAGCGACTACACGGTGGTGATCGTCACGCACAACATGCAGCAGGCCGCGCGCGCGTCGGACTACACCGCCTACATGTACCTCGGCGACCTGATCGAGTTCGGCGCCACCGGCGACATCTTCATGAAGCCGCAGAAGAAGGACACCGAGGACTACATCACCGGCCGCTTCGGATGACGCGGAACCCACCATGACCGACACGCACCTCTCCACCCTGTTCGACGCCGAATCGAGCGGCATCTCCACGCGCGTGCTTGAGATGGGCGGGCTCGTCGAGTCGCAGGTCGCGCAGGCGATCTACGCGCTCACCCACTTCAGCGGCGAGATCGCCTCGCAGGTGCTGACGCAGGAGGAGCGCGTCAACCACATGGAGGTCGACATCGACCGCGACCTGTCGACGATCATCGCGCGGCGCCAGCCGACGGCGCGCGACCTGCGCCTGCTCACCGCGATCAGCAAGACCATCGCCAACCTCGAGCGCGTGGGCGACGAGGCGGCGCGCATCGCGCGCACGGTGCAGCGGCTCATCAACGAGGGCGTCTCCAGCCGCATGCGCCTGCCGGTGTCGGACGTGTCGTTCGAGGCGAGCCTCGCCACGGCGTCGCTGCGCAAGGCGCTCGACGCCTTCGCGCGGCTCGACACCGACAAGGCGGTCGAGGTCATCAAGCAGGACAACCAGATCGACCAGGAGTTCGAGGGGCTGATGCGCAAGCTCATCACGTACATGATGGAGGACCCGCGCACGATCTCGGCGTCGATCGACCTCGTGTTCGTGGCCAAGGCGATCGAACGCGTCGGCGACCACGCGAAGAACCTGGCCGAGCAGATCATCTACATCGTCAAGGGCACCGACGTGCGCCACAACCCGGTGGCCACGGTCGAGCAGCTCGCGCGCTGACGAGGGCGACCGGGGAGTTCGCGCATGACGACCCGCGTGCTGGTGGTCGAGGACGAATCGGCGATCGCCGAGCTGGTGTCGATCAACCTGCGCCACGCCGGCTTCGAGGCCACGATCGCCGCGACGGCCGACCAGGCGCGCAGCGAGGTCGACAGCGTGCTGCCCGACCTGGTGATCCTCGACTGGATGCTGCCCGGGCAGTCGGGCCTGCAGCTCGCGCGGCAATGGCGTGCCGACGCGCGCACGCGCGAGCTGCCGATCATCATGCTGACCGCGCGCGCGGAGGAGGGCGACAAGGTCGCGGGCCTCGACGCCGGCGCCGACGACTACCTCACCAAGCCGTTCTCGACGCAGGAACTGCTGGCGCGCATCCGCGCAGTGCTGCGGCGCAAGGCGCCCGAGGCACTGGACAGCGCGGTCGAGATCAACGGCCTCGTCCTCAACCCGGCCACGCGCCGCGTGACGCGCAGCCTGCCGGGCGGCGCGGGCGAGGTCGAGCTGAAGATGGGCCCGACCGAGTTCCGCCTGCTGCACTTCTTCATGACGCACCCCGAGCGCGTGCACAGCCGCGCGCAGCTGCTCGACCGCGTGTGGGGCGATCACGTGTTCATCGAGGAGCGCACGGTCGACGTGCACGTCAAGCGGCTGCGCGAGGCGCTGGCGCCGGCACAGTGCTCGCAGATGATCGAGACGGTGCGCGGCGCCGGCTACCGGCTCACGCAGCACAGCGCGGTCTCGGCCTGAGCCCCGGCTCGCACGCGGCCCTTCGCGCATGACCTGGCTGCTGCCCCGCATCGTCGCCGGCGTGCTGGCGATGCTGGCGGGCGGCGCGGCCGGTTACCTGGTCGGCCAGCGCGTCCAGGCGCCCTTGCTCGGCGTGCTGCTCGGCGGTGGCCTCGCGGTGGCGATCGCCACGCTGGCCGACTCCCTGCGCGGCGCGCGGCTCGTGCGCTGGCTGCGCGGGGCGCAGCAGGGGCCGGCGCCGCGTGACGCCGGGCTGTGGGGCGAGGTGGCGTACCGCATCGAGCGCGCGATCCGCCTGCGCGAGATGAGCGCGGCACAGGAACGCATCCGGCTGTCGCAGTTCCTGTCGGCGATCGAGGCCTCGCCCAACGGCGTGCTGATGCTCGACGCCAACGACCAGATCGACTGGTGCAACTCGGTCGCGGCCGACCACTTCGGCCTCGACCCGCAGCGCGACCGCCGGCAGCCGGTGACGAACCTCGTGCGCTCGCCGGTGTTCGTGAGCTACCTGCAGGCCGGGCGCTTCGACGAGCCGGTCAACGTTCCGAATCCGCGCGACGGCGGCACCCTGTCGGTGCTGGTGCGGCCGTACGGCGAGGGCATGAAGCTCGTGCTGTCGCAGGACGTCACCGAGCGCCTGCGCGCCGAGCAGATGCGGCGCGACTTCGTGGCCAACGTGTCGCACGAGATCCGCACGCCGCTGACGGTGTTGGCCGGCTTCGTCGAGACCCTGGCCAAGCTGCCGCTTACCGAGGTCGAGCGCGCGCGCGTGCTCGAGCTGATGAAGCAGCAGACCGACCGCATGCAGACGCTGGTGTCGGACCTGCTCACCTTGGCGCAGCTCGAAGGCAGCCCGCGTCCGCCGGCCGATCGCTGGGTGTCGCTGGGCAAGCTGTTCGCGCAGATCGAGGGCGAGGCGCGCGCGCTGTCGGGCGGCCGCCACCGCATCGCGTTCGACGCACCCGATGCGGCGCAGCTGGCCGGCGCCGAGGCCGAGCTGCAGAGCGCGATCGCCAACGTCGTGCACAACGCGGTCCGCTACACGCCCGACGGCGGCTCGGTCGACGTCCGCTTCGCGCTGCGCGCCGACGGCAGCGGCGTGGTCGAGGTGCGCGACAGCGGCATCGGCATCGCGCCCGAGCACGTGCCGCGGTTGACCGAGCGCTTCTATCGCGTCGACGGCAGCCGCTCGCGCGAGACGGGCGGCACGGGCCTCGGCCTGTCGATCGTCAAGCACGTGCTGCAGCGCCACGGCGGCGAACTCGAGATCGACAGCGAGCCGGGCAAGGGCTCGCGCTTCCGGCTGGTGTTTCCCGCGGCGCGGGTGCGCTATCTGGAGCCGGCGGTCGATCCGCGGCGGTAGACGAGCGTCGCCTCGTCGCGGTCGGTCGGCCGGCGCTCGCGCGCCACGTGCGTCCAGCCTTCGACGACGGGCGGATCGCCGCGCGGACGGCCGATGGTCATCAGGAACTCGCAGGGCGTGTCGGTGTGCGGCGTCACCGCGTCGACGCGCCATCCACCCATCACCTCGAGCGCGGCGAGCTGCGAGCGCGGCAGGCCGGGCGCCGCGATGCACGCCTCGCGCGGCACGTGCGCGGCCAGCCGCTCGAGCAGCGGTCGGTAGCTGCGGGCGTAGTCGAGCAGCGGCAGCCACAGGGTCATCAGCAGCAGCCAGCTGAGCGCGACACCGGCGGCGGGCAGCACCAGGCTCTTCCACAGGGCCTCGCGGTGGCGCGCCGTGCGCCAGCGCACGAGCCACAGCCAGGCGAGGGTGCCCGCCACCGCGAAGGCCAGCTCGATCGCGGAGAACGGGGCCACGAAGCCCGGTGCGAGTCGCGCGACGTTGGCGGCCGGCTTGGCCGGCGTGCCGGTCTGCATCGCCACGTAGACGACCCAGATCACCAGCGCGCACAGGCTGAAGAAGAACACCGAGAACCAGTCGATGGCCGCCGAGACGCTGCGCTGCAAGGTGGGCAGCGCGAACGCGGCGAGCACCGCGAGCGAGGGCAGCGCGAGCATCAGCGCCCGGTCCGAGCCGCCCATCGCGACGCACGCCGCCGCGGCGACCAGCGCCGTGCCCAGCGGCACCGAGATGTGCCGGTGCGTCAGGTGCGCGCGCCAGCGCCACAAGGTCCACAGCACCAGCGGCCACGCCGGCCAGGTGAACCACACGAAGAGCCGCCCGGTGGACCACAGCGCGTCGGCCGTCAGCGGCGGCGCGACCCGCCACGCCCACACGCGCAGCGCGAAGGCGAGCACGACGGCGAGCGCGGTCGACGCGACGACCCACGGCGCGAAGCGGCGCACCGCGTCGTAGCGCGAACGTGCGCACACCAGCGCCCCCACCGCGCCGATGCCCACGGCGATGGCCGGCGCGCCGCTGGCGGTGAGCGCCGGCAGCGCGGCCAGCACGGCGATCCGCGCCTTCGACGTGCGGTAGGGGCTGGCCGCGAGCGCGTAGACGAACAGCGCGGTGGCGCTCAGCTGCGCCAGCTCGGGCGTGGTCTCGTGGCCGAGCTGCAGCAGGCCGAGGCTCGCGATCAGCGCGAGCAGCGCGCCGTCGGCGATGGCGCGCGCGTAGTCCACCGCGTCCGCCTCGCCGCCGAAGGCGAACGCGAGCGGCTGCGCGGCCTCGGTGCGTGCGAGGTGGAAGGTGGCGTACCACACCAGCGCGAGCACCGCCGCCAGCAGCAGCGCGAACGGCACGCGCGCGGCCAGCGCGGCATCGAGCCACGGCAGCGTCTTGATGAACGCGGCGCCCAGCCAGTACGGCAGCAACGCCCCGTCGGCGCCGAGGCCGGCGACGGCCGGCTCGCTCCACGGGCTCGCGCCGCGCGCGATGTTGGCCATGTAGCCGAAGGCCGTGATGTCGGCGTTCTTCCACGGCTCGCGGCCGAACAGGCCCGGCAGCACGTACGCCGCGCAGAACAGCAGCAGCACGAGCCGCGGCAGTCGCTGCGCGGCGCGGCGAGGCACGAGAGCGGGCGTGGGGGTGCTGTTCATCGCAAGGAAAAAAGGCAGCCGGTTGGCTGCCTTCTTCGGGTGGCGTGCGGACCGGCTACTTCTTCAGGCCGACGCGGGCGAACTTGTTGCGGAACTTCTCGACGCGGCCGCCCAGGTTGTCGACGCTCTTCTGGGTGCCCGTGTAGAACGGGTGCGACTCGCTGGTGGTCTCGAGCTTCATCAGCGGCAGCTCGCGGCCGTCGTCCAGCTTGATGGTTTCCTTCGTCTGCACGCACGAGCGTGT
>CAZFET010000173.1:3927-7781 GCA_964517545.1 uncultured Burkholderiaceae bacterium | reverse complement strand
GCACCTGACCATCCTGCTCGAGAACATGCGCCGCGAGGGCTACGAGCTGGCCGTCTCGCGCCCGCGCGTGGTCTTCCACGACGTCGACGGCCCGAACGGCCCCGAGCGCCACGAGCCGATGGAGCTGCTGACCGTCGACGTCGAGGACACGCACCAGGGCGCGGTGATGCAGGAGCTCGGCCTGCGCAAGGGCGAGCTCGCCGACATGCAGCCCGACGGACGCGGGCGGGTGCGGCTGGAGTACCGCATCCCGGCGCGCGGACTGATCGGCTTCTCGACCGAGTTCCTCAACCTCACGCGCTGCACCGGGCTGATGAGCCACATCTTCGACGGCTACGAGCCGTACAAGGGCGACATCGGCGGCCGCGAGAACGGCGTGCTGATCAGCCAGGACGACGGCGAGGCCGTGACCTACGCACTCGGCAAGCTCGACGACCGCGGCCGCATGTTCGTCAAGCCGGGCGATCCGCTGTACGAGGGCATGGTGATCGGCATCCACAGCCGCGACAACGACCTCGTGGTCAACCCGGTGCGCACCAAGCAGCTCACCAACTTCCGCGTGAGCGGCAAGGAAGACGCGATCCGCCTCACGCCGCCCATCGAGCTCACCCTGGAGTACGCGGTGGAGTTCATCGACGACGACGAGCTGGTCGAGATCACGCCGAAGAGCATCCGCATCCGCAAGCGCTGGCTCAAGGAGCACGAGCGCAAGCGCGCGCAGCGCGAGGCCGCATGAGCCTGACGCGCGCAGACGGTTCCGCCGCGCCGCGCGCCGCACCCGGAGCGGGCATGACGCACGGGCGGGCGGTCGCGACGATGGTCGCGGTGACCTTGATGTGGAGCATCGCCGGTGTCGTGACCCGCCACCTCGAGGCCGCGCGCAGCTTCGAGGTCACGTTCTGGCGCAGCGCGTTCAACGCGCTGGCGCTGGCCGTGCTGCTGGCCGTGCTGCGCGGGCCCGCTCCGTTGTGGCGCGCCATCACGGGCGGTGGCCGCACCTTGTGGGTCTCGGCGGCGTGCTGGTGCGTGATGTACACGAACTTCATGGTCGCCATCACGCTGACCACGGTGGCCAACGTGCTCATCACCATGGCCACGGCGCCGCTGTTCACGGCCGTCATCGCGCGCGTGGCCCTCGGACACCGGCTGCCGCTGCGCACCTGGGTCGCCATCGTGGTGGCCGGCCTCGGCATCGCGTGGATGTACGGCACCGAGGTCAGCGGCGCCGACACGCGGCATCTCGTCGGCACCGCCGTGGCGCTCGGCGTGCCGCTGGCCGCCGCGCTCAAGTGGACCGTGATCCAGCACCAGAGTCGCGGCGCGCAGCAGGACATGCCGCCGGCCGTGCTGCTGGGCGCGCTGCTGTCGGCGCTGCTCACCTTGCCGCTGGCCGTGCCGTTCGCCGCCTCGGCGCACGACCTCGGCCTGCTCGCGCTGCTGGGCGTGGTGCAGCTCGCCATCCCGTGCCTGCTGGTCGTGACCTGCGCGCGCGTGCTGCCGGCCCCCGAGATCGCGCTGCTCGCGCTGCTCGAGGTGCTGTTCGGCGTGGCCTGGGCCTGGCTCGGCGCGGGCGAACAGCCGTCGGCCGCCGTCATCGGCGGCGGGCTCATGGTGCTGGGCGCGCTGGCGGCCAACGAGGCGCTGGCCCTTCGCTCGCAGGCCCGGCTCCACCGCCGTTGAGCGTTCCAGAAGCGACGACACCTCGATCGACGTTCGGAGGCTTCGACAGGCTCGGCCCAGACGGGCGGTATCGCCATCGCGAGTCATGGAAAGCTCGCTAGGGCTTCCCCCGACCCGTAGGCGCCGCGGCGCGGCCTAAGCTGGCCGCCGATCGTCGACGTGCACGCGCGAGCCCGCGCGCGGCGCGAGTGGGAGGCCGCGATGAGACAGCTCTCGGCGCTGGACGCGTCGTTCCTGTACCTGGAATCGCCCGAGATGCCGATGCATGTCGGCGCGCTGCACGTGTTCGAGCTGCCCAAGGGCTGGAACGGGCGCTTCGTCGATGCGCTGCGCCGCCACATGGCGAGCCGGCTGCCCATCGCGCCGGCGCTGCGCCGCAAGCTCGCGTGGATGCCGCTGAACCTCGCCAACCCGGCGTGGGTCGACGCCGAGGTCGACCTCGACTGGCACGTCCGCAGCGTCCGCCTGCCTGCCGGCGCCGGCATGAAGGCGCTGCACGAGCAGGTCGCGAAGCTGCACCCCGAGCTGCTCGACCGCGACCGTCCGCTGTGGCAGTTCACGGTGTTCGAGGGCCTCGCGCCCGGACCCGGCCGCACGCGGCGCGTGGCGATGTACACCAAGCTGCACCACGCCGCCGTCGACGGACAGGCCGCGGTGGCGCTGGCCAACGCCATCCTCGACACCACGCCCGAGCCGCGGCAGATCGAGGCGCGGCCCGCGCGGCCGAAGAAGTTCGAGCTCGGCCTCGTGGAGATGATCACCGGCTCGATCGTCAACGAACTGCAGCAGGCCAGGGCGCTGGTCAGGGCCTTGCCGCAGACGGTGGGCTCGCTCGGCGGCGCCGCGAAGCAGCTGCTGTCGAGCGACGGTCCGTCGCTCGGCGGTCTGGCGCTCGGGCCGCGCACCCGCTTCAACAGGTCGATCACCGCGCGGCGCGTGTTCACGAGTCTGTCGCTGCCGCTGGCCGACCTGAAGGCCGCCGCCAAGCGTCACGGCGGCACGCTCAACGACGCGGTGCTGATGATCTGCGGCAGCGCGCTGCGCCGCTTCTTCCAGCGCCACGGGCCGCTGCCGCGCAAGCCGCTGGTGGCGGCCGTGCCGATCGCGCTGCGCGAGGCGGGCGACACCGCGTCGAACAACCAGGCCTCGATGACCTTGGTGCCGCTGGGAACGCACATCGCCGATGCGCGGACGCGCCTCGCCCACGTGATGGCCGCCACGGCGGCGATGAAGCGCACCCTGGGCAAGGTGAAGAGCGTGCTGCCCACCGACATCCCGTCGATCGGCGTCGGGCTCGTGCTCAGCGCAGCCGCGAAGCTGTACGCCGAAGCGAAGGTGGCCGAGCGGCTGCCCGCGATCGCCAACCTCGTGATCTCCAACGTGCCCGGACCGCCGTTCCCGCTGTACCTGGCCGGCGCGAAGATGCTGACCAACTACCCGACCTCGATCGTCATCCACGGCGTGGCGCTCAACATCACCGTGCAGAGCTACGACCGCTCGCTCGACTTCGGGCTCATCGCCTGCGCCAGGGCCTGCCCGCACATCGACGAACTGGCCGACGACCTGCGCGCCGCGTTCGAGGAGTTCATGGCGCTCGAGCCCGCCGCGCCTGTCGCGCAGGCGACAGCGAAGCCGCCGGCGAAGGCGACGCGCGGCAAGCGCGCGCACGCCGGCGCGAGCACGGCGTCGACCCGGAAGGCCGCGAGTAAGGCGACAGCCAAGAAGGCCGCGGCCGGGCGCGGAACCGCGCTCCGGTCGGCCTCGCGCGGCGCCGTCGCGAAGAAGACCACCCCCCGCAAGTCGAGTGCTCCGCCGAAGCCGGGCACGGCGACGGCGTCGCGGCGCGGCCGATAACATCGCGCCACGATGCCCTCGACCCGACGCGCACGCGCTCCGCAAAGCTGGTCCATCGGCGATCCGTCGCTCAAGGCGCCGGGCCCGCTGCTGCTGATGCTCGAAGGCCGCGCGCCGTGGGAGTACGCCGCGCTGCTGGCGTCGCTGCCGTGGCTGCGGCGGCTGCCGCGCGGCGACGGCCATCCGGTCATCGTGTACCCGGGGCTCGGTGCCGGCGACTTCAGCACCGTGCCGCTGCGCAACTTCCTGCGCGACCTCGGCTACGAGCCGCACCCGTGGGGGCAGGGGAATACCGATGTCAGGGGTCGTTCAACCGGAGT
>CAZFET010000173.1:0-3917 GCA_964517545.1 uncultured Burkholderiaceae bacterium | reverse complement strand
CTGCGAGGACTTCGCCGCCGCGCTGTACCGCCGCCGCGGCCGGCCGGTCAGCCTGATCGGCTGGAGCCTGGGCGGCGTGTACGCGCGCGAGATCGCCAAGCTGTTCCCGTCGCAGACGCGCTGCGTCATCACCCTGGGCACGCCGTTCACCGGCCACCCGCGCGCCACCAACGCCTGGCGCTTCTACGAGATGGTGAGCGGCCAGTCGGTGCACGACCACGAGCTGATCTCGCAGATCCGCGAGGCGCCCGAGGTGCCCACCACGTCGATCTACTCGCGCACCGACGGCATCGTCGCGTGGCAGTGCAGCGTGAACGAGCACCACCCGCACACCGAGAACATCGAGCTGCCGGCCAGCCACCTCGGCATCGGCTTCAATCCGCTGACCTTCACCGTCATCGCCGACCGGCTGGCGCAGGACCCGTCGAACTGGAAGCGCTTCGAGCCCAAGGGCTTCGGCGCCTGGATGTTCCGCACGCACGCGCCCGGCAGCGCCGCGGCACCGGGTGCGCCCGGCCCGGCCGCGCGGCCATGAAGGTCTCGGCCCACGGCGTCGAGATCGAGGTCGACGATCGCGGCCCGCCCGACGGCGAGCCGCTGCTGATGATCATGGGCCTGGGCATGCAGCTCGTCGCGTGGCCCGACGAGATGGTCGAGCTGCTCGTCGCGCGCGGCTTTCGCGTGATCCGCTTCGACAACCGCGACGCCGGCCTGAGCCAGGGCTTCGACGCGCACGGCGTGCCCAACCTGCTGTGGGCGGCCGTGAAGCACCGCCTCGGTCTGCCGATCCGCAACGCGCCGTACACCATCGAGCACATGGCGCACGACGCGCTCGGCGTGCTCGACGCGCTCGGCCTGGCGAGCGCGCACGTGGTGGGCGCCTCGCTCGGCGGCATGGTCGCGCAGACGCTCGCGGCGCGGCATCCGCAGCGGGTGCGCAGCCTCGTGCTGATGATGACCACGTCGGGCGCACGCCACCTGCCGCAGGCCAGCGCCGCGGTGCAGCGCGCGCTGCTGTCCCGACCCGCCGGCCGCGACCTGCCGTCGCTGCTCGCGCACCTCGAGCGCCTGTTCCACCTGATCGGCAGTCCGGCCTACCGGCCCGACCCGGCGGCCTTCCGCGAGCGGCTCGAGCGCTCGCTGCGCCGCGCCTACCGACCCGCCGGCACCGCGCGCCAGCTGCTGGCGGTGGCCGCGCACGGCGACCGCACGCCGCTGCTCGCGCGCATCGCGGCGCCCACGCACATCATCCATGGCCGCGACGACCCGCTCATCCCGCTGGCCTGCGGCCTCGACCTGCATCGCAAGATCCGCGGCTCGACGCTCGACGTCGTCGACGGCATGGGGCACGACCTGCCGGCGCCGCTGTGGCCGAGGTTCGTCGAGGGGATCGCGGCGGCCGCGCGGCGACAATCGACGGCGTGAAGCCCGCCGACCTCTGCCCCTGGCGCCTCGCCGTCGCGCCGATGATGGACTGGACCGACCGGCATTGCCGCTTCTTCCACCGTCAGATCACGCGGCGCGCGCGGCTGTACACCGAGATGGTGACCACCGGCGCGCTGCTGCACGGCGACGTGGCGCGGCATCTCGACTTCGACGCCGAGGAGCATCCGGTCGCGCTGCAGCTCGGCGGCAGCGAGCCCGACGAGCTGGCCGCGTGCGCGAAGCTCGGCGAGCGCCGGGGCTACGACGAGATCAACCTCAACTGCGGCTGCCCGAGCGAGCGCGTGCAGCGCGGCTCGTTCGGCGCCTGCCTGATGGCCGAGCCCCGGCTGGTGGCCGACTGCGTGAAGGCGATGGTCGACGCGGTGTCGGTGCCGGTGACGGTGAAGCATCGCATCGGCATCGACAAGGTCGAGGACTACGGCTTCGTGCGCGACTTCGTCCGCACGGTCGCCGAGGCCGGCTGCCGAGTGTTCATCGTGCACGCGCGCAACGCGTGGCTGAAGGGCCTGAGCCCGAAGCAGAACCGCGAGGTGCCGCCGCTGCGCCACGCGTTCGTGCACCGCCTCAAGCTCGAGTTTCCGCGGCTCACCATCGTGATCAACGGCGGCATCGCGGGCGACGCGGCGATCGCCGAGCAGCTCGCGCACGTCGACGGCGTGATGATCGGCCGCGAGGCCTATCACCACCCGTGGAGCATGGCGGGCTGGGACGCGCGCTTCCTCGGCGAGTCCGGCGCCCGCCCGCCGGCGCGCGAGGTGGTCGAGGCGTCGATGGTGGCGTACATGGAGCGCCAGCGCGCCGAGCGCGGCACCGCGTGGCCTCACGTCGCGCGCCACATGATGGGCCTGTGGAACGGCACGCCCGGCGCGCGCCGCTGGCGGCAGGTCTGGAGCGACCACCGGCTGAAGGCCGAGCCGCCGTCCGCGGTGGCCGCGATCGCCGCGCGCGTGCACGACCCGGCGCGGAGTACTGCCGAAGCGGCCTGAATATTCCGTCGGGACTTTCACCGTTGCCGCGTTGCGGCGCACGGGACGACGCTCGTCCACCTTTCACGTCGAGGAGGTGCTCATGGACTCAGGTCGTTCGCGCCGTCGTCTCTTTGCCGGCCTCGCGTCGGCCGCCGCCGTCACCGCGTTCGTGGCCGCCCTCGGCGGCTGTGCCGCACCGCCGTCGGCCGACCCGGACAGCGTGATCCGACGCGCCGAGCAGGCGATGGGCGGGCAGGGGCTCAGGACGGTCCGCTTCGCCGGCAGCGGCAGCGGCGCCATCTTCGGTCAGGCCTACGAGCCCGGCATGGCGTGGCCGAAGCTGAACTACTCGAACTTCGTGCGCGTGTACGACTACGAGAACGCTGCGATGCGCGAGGACTTCGCGCGCAGCCGGGCCGAGCCCAACGGCGGCGGCGCGGTGCCGCTGATGGGCAGCGGCGAGCAGCGCGCCACGGGGCTCGTGCGCGGCACGCATGCGTGGAACATGGTCGGGCCTGCGCCGGTGCCGTCGCCGGTCGCGCTCGAGCAGCGGATCCACGACCTCTGGACCTCGCCGCACGGCGTGCTGAAGGCCGCCGCGCAGCGCAAGCCGACCGTCGGCACGCGCAGTGAAGCCGGGCGCAGCTACACGACCTTGTCGTTCGCGGAGCCCGGGCGCTTCACCGCCACCGCGTGGATCGACGCGGACGGGCTGGTCGCGCGCGTCGACTCGCGGCATCCGCATCCGGTCGGCGGCGACACCGACGTCAGCACCACGTACGCCGACTACCGCGACCACGGCGGCGTGAAGTTCCCGTCGCGCATCCGCCAGTCGCAGGGCGGCTTCCCGGTGCTGGACCTCGAGGTGAAGGAGGTGCAGGCCAACGCGCCGTCGGGCATCGAGACGCCGGCGCTGGTCACGGCGTTCGCCGAGCGCGCCACGTCCGAGGTCGCCGCCGAAGGCGTGTGGTTCATCGCGGGCGGCTCGCACAACAGCGTGCTGATCGAGATGAAGGACCACCTCGTGCTCGTCGAGGCGCCGCTGTACGACGGCCGCACCGCCGCCGTGCTGGCCGAGGCCAAGCGGCTGGTGCCGAACAAGCCGGTCCGCTACGCGATCAACTCGCACCATCACTTCGACCACGCGGGCGGCCTGCGCGCGGCGGCGGCCGACCGCGCCACCCTGGTCACGCGCGCCGCGGCCAAGCCGTACTTCGAGCGCCTGCTGGCCGCCCCCAACCGCAACCCGCCGGACCCGCTCGCCAACTCGGGCCGCACGCCGCAGCTGATGGGCGTGGCCGGCAGGCAGGCGATGAGCGACGGCGTGCGCACGGTCGAGATCCACGAGATCCAGGGCAGCGTGCACGCGCAGGGCTTCCTGCTGGTCTACCTGCCGAAGGAGAAGCTGGTGATCCAGGCCGACGCCTACACGCCGGCCGCGCCCAACACGCCGCCGCCGGCGCAGCCGAACGCGAACCACGTGAACCTCGTGCAGAGCATCGA
>CAZFET010000172.1:0-7817 GCA_964517545.1 uncultured Burkholderiaceae bacterium | reverse complement strand
GAGCGCGGCGCGCGCGTGGTGGAGGTCGGGGTCGGACGTCGCCGGGTTCTCGCCCTCGGCGTGCAGCCCCCGGGTGCGCGGCTCTGCGGCGGCGGGCGGGATGTCGACCACCGTGAGGCCGGGATGCGCATCGAGCGGCACGCCCCACAGCCGCTCGAAGGTCGCGCGCGCCGGCTCGTGCGCCACGCGCTGGTAGTTCGGCAGCATCATCGGGATCAGCCCGGCGTCGCTCGCGCCTTGCACGTTGTTCTGGCCGCGCAGCGGATGCAGCCCGGTGCCGGGCCGCCCGATCTGGCCGGTCAGCATGGCCAGCGCGATCAGGCCGCGCGCGTTGTCGGTGCCGTGCACGTGCTGGCTGATCCCCATGCCCCACAGGATCATCGAAGCCCGCGAGCGCGCGTAGGCGCGCGCCACCTCGCGCAGGGTGTCCGGCGCGATGCCGCAGATCTCGCTCATGCGCTCGGGCGTGGCCTCGGCCACCGACGCCTTCAGCGCCTCGAAGCCGTTCACGCGCGCGGCGACGAAGGCCGCGTTCACCAGGCCCTCGGCGACGATCACGTGCAGCAGCGCGTTGAGCAGCGCGACGTCGGTGCCGGGGCGGAACGCGAGGTGCCAGCGCGCGCGCCGCGCCAGCGGGTTGGCGCGCGGGTCGGCCACGCACAAGGTCGCGCCGCGGTCGACCGCGTTCTTGATCCACGTGGCCGCCACCGGATGGTTCACCGCCGGGTTGGCGCCGATCAGCAGGATGAAGCTCGCGTGCGCGACGTCGGCCACCGGGTTGCTCACGGCGCCGGAGCCGATGCCTTCGAGCAGCGCGGCCACCGAGCTGGCGTGGCACAGCCGCGTGCAGTGGTCGACGTTGTTCGTGCGAAAGCCCGTGCGCACGAGCTTCTGGAAGAGGTACGCCTCCTCGTTGCTGCCCTTGGCCGAGCCGAAGCCCGCGAGCGGCGAGTCCTGGCCGGCCGGCGCCGCATCGCGCAGGCGCACGAAGCCCGCGGCGGCGCGGTCGAGCGCCTCGCTCCACGACGCGGGCCGGAAGATCTCGTCGAGCCGCTTCTCGCCGCGCCTGACGCGCTCGATGTCGGCAGGGTCCTTCAGCACGCCGGGCCGACGCACCAGGGGCTGCACTAGGCGGTCTTCGTGGTGCACGTAGTCGAGGCCGTAGCGGCCCTTCACGCACAGCCGGCCGTGGTTGGCCGGGCCGTCGCGCCCGGTCACGTAGGCGATGCGCTCGTCGGCGCCGACGTGCACCGTGAGCTGGCAGCCGACGCCGCAGTACGGGCACACGGTGTCGACCTCGCGCACGATCTCGGCGAGGCCGGCGCCGCGCGCGGGCCCGAGCGCGCCCGTGGGGCAGGCCTGCACGCACTCGCCGCAGGCCACGCAGCTCGACGCGCCCATCGGCGCGAGCGCGTCGAACGCGATCGTCGTCTGCGGCCCGCGCCGCGCGAGGCCGATCACGTCGTTGCCCTGCTCCTCGCGGCAGGCGCGCAGGCAGCGCGTGCACTGGATGCACGCGTCGAGGTTCACCTCGATCGCCACGTGCGATGCGTCCGTCGCGGCGTAGCCCTCGCGGCGCGCGAAGCGCACGCGCTGCACGCCGGCCATGCGCGCCCAGGCCGACAGCTCCGACTCCGGCGTGAGCGCGTCGGTGCGGGCGCCGGCGTCGGACATCAGCAGCTCGATCACCAGCGCGCGCGACTTGCGCGCGCGCTCGCTTTGCGTGTGCACCTTCAGTCCCGGTGCGACGCTGCGGCAGCACGACGCCGCGAGGCTGCGCTCGCCCTCGACCTCCACCACGCAGGCGCGGCAGTTGCCGTCGGGGCGCAGCCCCGGCGTGTGGCACAGGTGCGGGATCGAGATGCCCTGCGCGCGCGCGGCCTCCCACAAGGTGGTGCCGGCGGGCTCGTGCACGGTCACGCCGTCGAGGGTGAATTCGACGATCTCGCGCGTCATGCCGCCTCCAGCTCGTGCGCGAAGTAGCGCAGCACGCAGTCCACGGGGTTCGGCGCCGCCTGCCCGAGGCCGCAGATCGACGCGTCGCGCATCACCTGCGACAGCTCGGCCAGCAGCGCCGCGTCCCAGCGCTCGCCGGCGATCAGCGCGCGCGCCTTGGCCGTGCCGCTGCGGCACGGCGTGCACTGGCCGCAGCTCTCGTGCTCGAAGAAGGCCATCAGGTTGCGCGCGGCGTCGACCGCGCGGTCGCAGTGCGTCGCGCTGCGCGTCAGCACGATCACCGCGGCCGATCCGATGAAGCAGCCGTGCGGCTGCAAGGTGTCGAAGTCCAGCGGCAGGTCGGCCAGCGACGCGGGCAGGATGCCGCCCGAGGCGCCGCCGGGCAGGTAGGCGTAGAGCTCGTGGCCGTCGGGCAGCCCGCCGCAGTACTCGTCGACCAGTTCGCGCAGGCTGATGCCGGCCGGCGCGAGCTTCACGCCCGGATGGCGCACGCGGCCCGACACCGAGAACGAGCGCAGCCCCTTGCGGCCGCGCCGGCCGTGCGACGCGAACCAGTCGGCACCCTGCGCCAGGATCTCGGGCACCCAGTGCAGGGTCTCGTAGTTGTGCTCCAGGGTCGGCCGGCCGAACAGCCCGACCTGCGCGACATAGGGCGGCCGCTGCCGCGGCATGCCGCGCTTGCCCTCGATCGATTCGATCATCGCCGACTCTTCGCCGCAGATGTACGCGCCCGCGCCGCGGCGCAGCTCGATGCGCGGCAGATCGCGCATCGGCGGCGCGGCCCGCAGCGCGGCGAGCTCGCGCTCGAGCAGCGCGCGCGCGCCGTGGTACTCGTCGCGCAGGTAGACGTAGATCGACTCGATGCCCACCGCCCACGCCGCGATCAGCATGCCTTCGAGGAAGGGCTGCGGGTCGGTCTCGAGGTAGTGGCGGTCCTTGAAGGTGCCGGGCTCGCCTTCGTCGATGTTCACCGCCATCAGGCGCGGCGCGGGCTGCTCGCGCACGATGCGCCACTTGCGGCCTGCGGGGAAGCCGGCGCCGCCCAGGCCGCGCAGGCCCGACGACTCGAGCGTCGCGATCACCGACTCGGCGCTGCGCCGCCCGCTCAGGCACTCGCGCAGCACGCGCCACTCGCTGCGCCTGGCGGCCGGCGCCGCCTGCGCGGCCGGCATGTCGGGCGCCGCGCGGCGCAGGTCGGCCTGCACGGCGGCGCGCACCGACTGCACGGTGGCGCGCGCGAGCGGATGCTGGTGCACCACCACGGCCGGCGCCTGCTCGCAGCGGCCGACGCACGGCGCCGCGATCACGCGCACCTCGCGGCCGAGCAGCGCGGGCAGCCGCGCGAGCAGGTCCTTCGCGCCGGCCAGCTCGCAGGCGAGGCCGTCGCACACGCGCACCGTCAGCGGCGCGGGCGGCTCGAACGAACCGTCGGCCTTCGGGTAGGCGATGTCGAAGTGGTGATAGAAGCTCGCGACCTCGTGCACCTCGGCCAGCGAGAGCTTCATGCGCTCGGCCAGCGCGGCCAGATGGTCGGTGCGCAACTGCCCGAAGCGGTCGTTCAGCGCGTGCAGGTGCTCGATGAGCAGATCGCGCCGCGACAGGTCGGCGTGCGGGCCGAGCGCATCGGCCACCGCGGCCAGCGCTGCCGCATCGGCCGGCCTCGGGCCGCTGGCCGCCGCGCGCCGCTGGTGGAACTGCACCGGACGCACGATCGGCGTCATCGCCCACGCTCCGCGCCGGCCCGGCACGGGCCGGCTCCAGCGGCCGCCGCGGATCCGGCGCCGCCGGTCCGCCGGCGGCGACCCCTCGGGCGGAGGCGACCGCAGGTCGCTGCGGGGGAGCTCATCCCAACTCGAACATCGAGGTGGCCTCGAGGTCGAGCACCTCGAGGCCGTCCTGGTTGAACAGCTGCCAGCGCCAGCGCAGGATGCCGAGCGCGGGGTTGCTCTTCGAGCGGCGCGCCTCGATCACCGTGGCGCGCAGTCGCAGGCGGTCGCCGGGGCGCACCGGATGCGGCCAGCGCACGTAGCCGAGGCCGGGCGACGCGAACGACTCCGACCCTTCGAGCGCGGCCAGCGCGGCCAGGCGCATCGCGATGCCGCAGGTCTGCCAGCCGCTGGCGATCAGGCCGCCCCAGCGGCCTTTCGCAGCCGCCTCGGCGTCGGTGTGGAACCACTGCGGGTCGTACTCGCGCGCGAAGCGCACCAGCTCGTCGGCGTCGACGGTGTAGGGGCCGGCCTCGATCACCTGGCCGGCATGGAACTCGGCGAACTTCATGCCGGCGAGCGTACCGTCAGCCGAGGCGCTCGCGCCAGAGGCGTTGCGCGAGCCACGGGCTCGTGCGGTAGCGCTCGCCGCGGTAGTGCGCGTCGAGGCGCTCGATCAGCGCGACGATGCGCGGCGCGCCCAGCCGCGCCAGCCACTCGAACGGGCCGGCCGGGTAGTTGACGCCGAGCTTCATGGCGGTGTCGGCCGCGTCGGGCTCGCACACGCCCTGGTGCACCGCGTCGGCCGCCTCGTTGACGAGCATCGACAGCGTGCGCGCCACCACGAGGCCGGGCACGTCGCCCACGCGCTGCGGCTGCACGCCGCGCGCGGCGAGCCACGCGGCCACCTCGTCGGCGAAGCCGGGCGACGCGCTGGCCGCGACCGCGAACGACAGCGGCGCACCGGCGCTCGCGGCGAGCGGCCAGTCGAACACGGCCACGTCGCGCACACCTTCGTCGGCCGCGACCTGCTGCGCGCAGCGGCCGTCGGTCGGCATCACGCGACCGCGGCCCAGCGGCACGGCGGCGGCGTTCAGCAGCGCGGCGGCATCGAACGGCGCAGACGCAGCCGCCGGCGTCGCGGCCGGCTTCGCGTCGCCGCCGTACTCGTAGAAGCCGCGTCCCGACTTGCGTCCCAGCAGGCCGCCGTCGACCAGCTCGCGCTGCACCGGCGAGGGCACGTAGCGCTTGTCGCCGTAGTTGGCGGCGTACACCGACTCGGTCACGGCGTAGTTCACGTCGTGGCCGATCAGGTCCATCAGCTCGCACGGGCCCATGCGGAAGCCGGCCGCGCGCAGGGCCGCGTCGAGCTGCGGCGGCGTGACGGCCTGCTCGTGCAGCAGCGCCAGCGCCTCGGCGTAGTACGGCCGCGCGATGCGGTTGACGATGAAGCCCGGCGTGGACTTCGCGTGCACCGGCGTCTTGCCCCAGTGCTGCGCGAGCGCGAACACCGCGTCGGCCACGGCGCGCTCGGTGCGCAGGCCCGACACCACCTCCACCAGCTTCATCAGCGGCACGGGGTTGAAGAAGTGCATGCCGGCCAGCCGCTGCGGGCGCTTCAGGTCGCGCGCGATCGCGGTGACCGAGATGGACGAGGTGTTGGTGGCGAGCACCGCGTCGTCGGCGACGAGGCCTTCGAGCTCGCCGAACAGGCGCCGCTTGACGTCGAGGTTCTCGACGATCGCCTCGACGACGATCGCCGCCGGCGCGAGCTGCGCGGTCGACGCGACGGGCTCGATGCGCGCGAGCGCGGCCTGCGCGGCCGCCGCGTCGAGCCTGCCCTTGGCCACCAGGCCGTCGAAGGTGGCGGCGAGCTTGGCCTTGGCGTCGGCCGCCGCGCCGTCGCGCGCATCGTGCAGCAGCACGCGATGTCCGGATTGCGCCGCCACCTGTGCGATGCCGGCGCCCATGGTGCCGGCGCCGATCACGGCCACCGTGCGCCCCTTCAGGTAGATCATGGTCAGTACGTCTCCAGATGCAGCCGGCCCTCGCGCTTGAGGGTCGCGCCCAGAGTCTCCCACGACAGCCCGGTCTGCTGCGCCACGTCGCGCAGCGCGAGCACCACGCCTTCTTCCATCGCCTTGAGGCCGCAGACGTAGAAGCAGGTGTTCGGATCCTTCAGCAGCGCGCCGAGGTCGGCGGCGCGCTCGCGCATCAGGTCCTGCACGTAGCGCTTGGGCCGGCCGGCCTCGCGCGAGAACGCGAAGTTGATGTCGATGAAGTCCTTGGGCAGGTTCTGCAGCGGCCCGAAGTACGGCAGCTCGGCCTGCGTGCGCGCGCCGAAGAACAGCATCAGCTTGCCGCCTTCGAACTTGCCCGACGCGCGCAGCCGGCGCCGCCACTCGGTCATCGCGCGCATCGGCGCCGAGCCGGTGCCGGTGCAGATCATCACGATGTTCGAGCGCGGGTGGTTGGGCATCAGGAAGCTGGTGCCGAACGGTCCGATCACCTGCACCGTGTCGCCCACCTTGAGGTCGCACAGGTAGTTGCTCGCGACGCCGCGCACCGGCCGGCCCTGGTGGTCCTCCAGCACGCGCTTGACCGTCAGCGAGACGTTGTTGTAGCCGGGCCGCTCGCCGTTGCGCGGGCTGGCGATCGAGTACTGGCGCGCGTGGTGCGGCTTGCCGTTCGCGTCGAGCCCGGGCGGCAGGATGCCGATCGACTGCCCTTCGAGCACCGGGAACGGCATGCTGCCGAAGTCGAGCACGATGTGGTGCGTGTCGTACTCGCGGCCGACCTCGGTGACGCGCACGTTGCCCACCACGGTGGCGGTGGTCGGGTTCTTCGGCCCGTACAGGTTGGTGTACGCGTGCGCCGCCGACCACGGCGGCAGGCTCGCGTTCCACGCCGACGCGACGAAGGCCGCCTCGCCCGACGCGAGCTGCGTCGACGGCACGGCCTGCGGCTGCGGCGCGGCGACGCGCGCGCCGGCCTCGGCGTCGACCTCGGCGTCGAGCCCCTCGGGCAGCGGCACCTCGGGCGGCAGCACGTCCCACGACAGCTGCTCCTGCACCGTGTAGGCCTTGACCTTCAGCACCGTGCGCCAGTTGTCGATGGAGCCGGTCGGGCACGGCGAGATGCAGTCCATGCACGAGTTGCACTTGCCCGGATCGACCACGTAGTTGCGGTCGTCGTGCGTGATCGCGCCGACGGGGCAGGTCGCCTCGCAGGTGTTGCAGCGGATGCAGATCTCGGGGTCGATCAGGTGCTGCTTGAGCACCGCTGCGTCGGCGGCCATGTCCACGTCGGGCTCCGGGTCGGGGTCAGTTGAAGCGCACGTATTCGAAGTCGATGGGCTGGCGGTTGATGCCCATCACCGGCGGCGCGATCCAGTTGGCGAACTTGCCGGGCTCGGCCACGCGGCCCATCAGGCTCGCGACGAAGGCGCGGTCCTCGGCGCTCGGCAGCCACTCGTCCTTCTTCGCGTTCCACTCCGCCTCGGACACCACGCGCCCCTCGGGCGACACCTTCACGCCGGCCAGGGTGCCGATGTTGCGGTGGAAGGCCTTGTGCGGCACCTTCAGCCGGAACGGGATGCCCGCCTTCTCGATCACCTTGTTCCAGCGCTCCACGCCGGCCATCGAGTCCTTGATGTAGTCGTCGCGCAGCACCTCGTTGAGCGCGTTGAGCATCGGCACGTCCTTCTCGACGAGCTGGCCGTTCTGCACGTCGAGCACCCTGTAGGTCTGGCCCTTGAGCACGTGGTCGTCCTGGCGCTTGCCTTCCTCGAAGCGGCCCTTCAGCCCCGAGCTGTAGAAGGTCGCGGCGTTGCTCGACTGGTCGGCGCCGAACAGGTCGATGGTCACGCTGAAGTGGAAGTTGAGGTAGCGCTGCAGGGTCGGCAGGTCGATCACGCCGGCCGCGCGCAGCTTGCCCGGATCGTCGGTCTTCAGCTCGTTCATCGCCTGGCAGGTGCGCTGGATGACGCGGCTGACGCCCGACTCGCCCACGAACATGTGGTGCGCCTCCTCGGTCAGCATGAACTTGGTCGTGCGCGCGAGCGGGTCGAACGAACTCTCGGCGAGCGCGCACAGCTGGTACTTGCCGTCGCGGTCGGTGAAGTAGGTGAACATGAAGAACGACAGCCAGTCCGGC
>CAZFET010000171.1:0-7821 GCA_964517545.1 uncultured Burkholderiaceae bacterium | reverse complement strand
GTGGCCGGCGATCAGCGCCACCACCGCGTACGAGCCCTTCACGCGCCGGTGCACCGCGGCGACGGCGCGGAACACCGCATCGGGCGTGAGCTCGAGGTCGCGCGCCTCGCGCTCGAGCTCGTGCGCCAGCACGTTGATCAGCACCTCGGTGTCGCTCTCGGTGTTGATGTGCCGCCGGTCGATCTCGAACAGCTCGGCCTTCAGGGCGTCGGCGTTGGTCAGGTTGCCGTTGTGCACGAGCACGATGCCGAACGGCGCGTTCACGTAGAACGGCTGCGCCTCTTCCTCGCTATAGGCGTTGCCGGCGGTCGGGTAGCGCACCTGGCCGAGGCCCACGTTGCCCGGCAGCGCGCGCATGTTGCGCGTGCGGAAGACGTCGCGCACCATGCCGCGCGCCTTGTGCATGAAGCACTTGGTGCCCTGCATCGTGACGATGCCCGCCGCGTCCTGCCCGCGGTGCTGCAGCAGCAGCAGCGCGTCGTAGATCAGCTGGTTGACCGGCGCGCTGGAGATGACGCCGACGATGCCGCACATGCTCTGGGTCCCCGGATGCTTCAGTTCGCCTGCGCCGGCAGGTGCTTCGCCACGTCGGCCGGCAGCAGCGGCTTGAGTTCGCGCAGCGCCGACTGCAGTTGCTTCGCCACCTGCGACTGCTGCCACGCGGCCGACGCCTTCATCGGCGTGAGCGCCACGAGCGTGGCCACAACGAGCAGCAGCACCCCGCCGCGCAGCACGCCGAACACCGCGCCGAGCAGCCGGTCGATACTGCTCAGCGGCGTGGCGTGCAGCAGTGCGCGCACGAGCTTCGCCGCGAGCGCCCACGCGATGAGCACGACCACGAACGCCGCCGCGAACGCGGCCCCCACGTTCAACGCCGAGCCCGGCGCGCCGATCGGCAGGCTCGGCGCGACGGCCGGCGCGATGAGCTGCGCCGCGAAGTACGCGACGATCCAGCCGGCGAGCGACAGCACCTCGTACACGAGGCCGCGCCACAGACCGACCACCGCCGACAGCAGCAGCACGCCGAGCAGCACCCAGTCGAGCGTCGACAGGCTCATAAGGTGAGCACCGACGCCTGGATGCCCGCGGCCTTGATCCGCTCGGCCACCTTGTCGGCCTCCTCGCGCGACGGGAACGGCCCGACGCGCACGCGGATGCGCTTGCCGGAGTCGGTCTCGACCACTTGCGTGTAGGTCTTGAGGCCGAGCTTCTCGACGCGCTGGCGCATGTCCTTCGCCGCGTTGGCGTCGGCGAACGCGCCGACCTGCACGACCATGCGGGTCGTGGCCGCGGCGGCATCGGTGCCCTTCGCGGCAGGCGAGTCGGCCTTGGCCAAGGTCGTGTCCTTGCCTTCGAGCAGGGCCTTCGCGCGCGCGGCGTCGGTGGCGGCCGGCTTCGGCGCCTCGGTCGGCGCCTTGGCGACGTTCGCGGCCGGCGTGTTCGAGGCCGGCTTCGCGGCCGGTGCGCTCGCGGCCGGCTTCGATGCGACCGGCGCACTGGCAGGCGCCGCCACGACAGCGGGCGACGGTTCGCGCGGCGCGACCTCGCGTCCGGCGTCGGCACGCGACTCGGTGATCACCTCGTCCTTCTTCGGCGCGGTCGCGGCCGCCGCGGGCGCGCCGGGCGCCGGCGTCGAGGCAGCGGGCCGGGCCGGCGCGGCGGCGCGCGGCGGCGACAGCGGCGCGGCTGCGTCCTTGCGCGGGATCTCGATCGGCACGTCCACCGCGATCGGGCGCGGCTGCGTCTCGAACAGCAGCGGGAACCCGATGACGCCCAGGCCCACCAGCACCGCCGCGCCGATCAGCCTGTGGCGCGCGCGCGAGCGCGCCTCGCCCACCGCGTCGGCCGCCGCGGCGGCACGGGCCGGCGTGGCACCGGGAGTGCTCTTGCCTTTCAGGAACGACAGCAGGCCCATGTCGGGGTGGCTCGCAAGGCGGGTCGCAGACTCGGCCGGCACGCGCCGGCGCTGGGGTCGGGCGGCTGCGTCAACCCACGTGGCGCGCGGCGAGCCGCGGCACGCCGTCCTTCAACACGCCACCGACGGTGTAGAACGAACCGAACACGAGAATTCTATCAGTGGGGTCTGCGTGCTCCAGCGCCGCATGCAGGGCCGACGACGGGTCGGCGTGCAGCGAGCGTGGTGCCTGCGCGGGCAGCAGCGCGGCCAGTTCCTGCGCGCTCGCGGCGCGGCCGGTCGGAAGGTCGCACAGGTACCACGCGTCGGCCAGCGGCGCGATGCGCTGCACGATGCCCGCCACGTCCTTGTCGCGCATCGCGCCGAACACGACGTGCGTGCGCGGATAGAAGCCCATCTGGTCGAGGTTGACGGCGAGCGTCGCCGCGGCGTGCGGGTTGTGCGCGACATCGAGCACCAGGGTCGGCTGGCCGGGCACGATCTGGAAGCGGCCGGCCAGCTCCACCGTCGCGAGCCCCTGACGCACCGCCTGCAGCGGCACCGGCAGGCGGTCGCGCAAGGCCTGCAGCGCCGCCAGCACGGCCGACGCGTTGAGCAGCTGGTTGGCGCCGCGCAGCGCCGGGTAGCCGAGCGCATTGAGACGGCGTCCGCGGCCGGCCCAGTTCCACTGCTGGCGGTCGCCGCGGTAGTGGAAGTCCTCGCCGAAGCGCCAGAGGTCGGCACCGATCTCGCGTGCGCGCTCGATCACGCTGGCCGGCGGCTGCGGGTCGCCCACGATCGCGGGCCGGCCGGTGCGGAAGATGCCGGCTTTCTCGCGCCCGATGGACTCGCGGTCGGGCCCGAGGTACTCCATGTGGTCGAGGTCGATGCTGGTGACGACGGCGCAGTCGGTGTCGATCGCGTTCACCGCGTCGAGCCGGCCGCCGAGGCCGACCTCCAGCACCACCGCGTCGAGCCCGGCGAGCGCGAGCCGTCGCAGGATCACGAGCGTGGTGAACTCGAAGTACGTGAGCGGCGTGTCGCCGCGCGCGGCCTCGACCGCCTCGAAGTGTGGCAGCAGCGTGTCGGCGGTGACGACCTCGCCGTCGACGCGGCAGCGCTCCTCGAAGTGCACGAGGTGCGGCGAGGTGTACACGCCGACGCGATAGCCCGCGGCGCGCAGGATCGCGTCGAGCATCGCGCAGGTGGAGCCCTTGCCGTTGGTGCCGGCCACCGTGAACACCGGCGCGTCGAAGCGCAGTCCCAGGCGGTCGCGCACCACGCTCACGCGATCGAGCGCGAGGTCGATCGTGACGGGGTGCAGGCGCTCGCAGTGCGCGAGCCAGTCGGCGAGCGTGCGGGGCGCCAACGTCGTGCGGATCGTCGTGCGGATCGTGGCGCGGCCGTCAGGCGACGGCGTCGGCGCTCTGCCGCATCAGCAGCGCCAGCAGCCGCGCGACCGTGGGACGCAGCTCGCGGCGGTCGCAGATCATGTCGAGCGCGCCCTTGCCCATCAGGAACTCGCTGCGCTGGAAGCCCTCGGGCAGCTTCTCGCGCACGGTGTTCTCGATCACGCGCGGGCCGGCGAATCCGATCAGCGCCTTGGGCTCGGCGATCACCACGTCGCCCACGAACGCGAAGCTCGCCGACACGCCGCCCATCGTCGGGTCGGTCAGCACGCTCACGTACGGCAGCCGCGCCTTGGCCAGGCGCGTGAGCGCGGCGTTGGTCTTGGCCATCTGCAGCAGCGACAGCAGGCCTTCCTGCATGCGCGCGCCGCCGGTCGCGGTGAAGCAGACGAACGGGCACTTCTGCTCGAGCGCGGTCTCGACGCCGCGCACGAAGCGCTCGCCGACCACCGAGCCCATCGAGCCGCCCATGAAGTCGAACTCGAAGCACGCGGCGACCACCGGCACCGTCATCACCGCGCCGCCGACGACCACCAGCGCGTCGGTCTCGCCGGTGGCTTCGAGCGCGTCCTTCAGGCGCTCGGGGTACTTCTTGCTGTCCTTGAACTTCAGCGCGTCGACCGGCACGACCTCCTGGCCGATCTCGTAGCGGCCCTCGGGGTCGAGGAAGCCGTCGAGCCGCTGGCGCGCGCCGATGCGGTGGTGGTGGCTGCACTTCGGGCAGACGTTGAGGTTCTGCTCGAGGTCGGTCTTGTAGAGCACCGACTCGCACGACGGGCACTTGATCCACAGCCCCTCGGGCACCGAGCGGCGCTCGGCCGGGTCGGTCGGCTGGATCTTCGGGGGAAGCAGTTTCTCGAGCCAGCTCATGCTTCGTCTCCTGGTAGGTCGAGTGCCGCGCGGAGGCCCGCGATGAACTCGCGCGCCGCGCTCAGCAGGGTCTCGCGCGACTGCTCCTCGAGCAGCTGCACGAGGCGTGAGCCGATCACCACGGCGTCGGCCGAGCGCGCCACAGCGCGCGCCGTGGCCGCGTCGCGGATGCCGAAGCCCACGCCCACCGGCACCTTCACGTGCGCGCGGATGCGCGGGATCGCCTGCGCGACGGCGGCGGTGTCGAGGTGGCCGGCACCGGTCACGCCCTTGAGCGACACGTAGTACACGTAGCCGCTCGCGACGCGGCCGACTTCGCGCATGCGCTGGTCGGTCGAGGTCGGCGCGAGCAGGAAGATCGGGTCGAGCCCCGCGGCCTTCAGCCGTGCGGCGAACGCCTCGCACTCCTCGGGCGGGTAGTCGACCACCAGCACGCCGTCGACGCCGGCGGCCTTCGCATCGGCGACGAAGCGCTCGGCGCCATAGCGCTCGATCGGGTTGGCGTAGCCCATCAGCACGACGGACGTGCGGTCGTTCTTCGCGCGAAACGCGCGCACCATGGCCAGCACCTGCGGCAGGCCGATGCCGCGCGCGAGCGCGCGCTCCGAGGCCTTCTGGATGACGGGGCCGTCGGCCATCGGGTCGGAGAACGGCACGCCGAGCTCGATGACGTCGGCGCCGGCCTCGGCCAGCGCGCACATCAGCTCGGGCGTGGCATCGGCGAAAGGATCGCCGGCGGTCACGTACGGGATCAGCGCCTTGCGGCGCTGCGCCTTCAGCGCGTCGAACGTGGCGGCGATGCGGCTCACCGGCGCCTCACTGCTTGACCGCCTGTCCCTTGCAGGACGGGCGGCAATAGAACTCGGCGCCGGACAGGTCGGCCACGGTGCCGATGTCCTTGTCGCCGCGCCCACTCAGGTTGACCAGCAGATGCTGGTCGGTCCGCAGGGTCGCGGCGAGCTTCATCGCGTGCGCCACCGCGTGGCTCGACTCCAGCGCGGGGATGATGCCCTCGGTGCGGCAGAGGCGGTGGAAGGCGGCGAGCGCCTCGTCGTCGGTGATGCCGACGTACTCGGCGCGGCCGATGTCCTTCAGGTAGGCGTGCTCGGGGCCGACGCCGGGGTAGTCGAGTCCGGCGGAGATGGAGTGCGTCTCGGTGATCTGGCCGTTCGCGTCCTGCAGCAGGTAGGTGCGGTTGCCGTGCAGCACGCCCGGTGTGCCGGCCGACAGCGACGCCGCGTGCCTGCCGCTGGCCAGGCCCTGCCCCGCCGCCTCGACGCCGATCAGCCGCACGTTCTCGTGCTCGATGTACGGGTAGAACAGTCCCATCGCGTTGCTGCCGCCTCCCACGCAGGCAATCACGGCGTCGGGCTGCCGGCCGATGAGCTCGGGCATCTGCTCGACGCACTCGTCGCCGATCACGCGCTGGAAGTCGCGCACCATCGTCGGGTACGGGTGCGGACCGGCGACCGTGCCGATGATGTAGAAGGTGTTCTCGACGTGGGTCACCCAGTCGCGCAGTGCTTCGTTGAGCGCGTCCTTCAAGGTGCGGCTGCCCGATTCGACCGGCACCACCTTCGCGCCGAGCAGGTGCATGCGGTACACGTTGGGCGACTGGCGCTTCACGTCCTCGCTGCCCATGTACACCACGCACTCCATGCCGTAGCGCGCGCACACGGTGGCGGTGGCCACGCCGTGCTGCCCGGCCCCGGTCTCGGCGATGACGCGCGGCTTGCCCATGCGCCGCGCGAGCAGTGCCTGGCCGATGGTGTTGTTGACCTTGTGCGCGCCGGTGTGGTTGAGGTCCTCGCGCTTCAGGTGGATCTGCGCGCCGCCGATCTCGCGGCTCAGGCGCGCTGCGTGGTAGACGGGGCTGGGCCGGCCGACGAAGTGCTTCAGCTCGCGCCGGAACTCGGCCTGGAACGCCGGATCGTGCTGCGCCTCGGCGTAGGCGGCCTTCAGTTCGTCGAGCGCGTGGATCAGGGTCTCGGCGACGAAGGTGCCGCCGTAGTAGGTGCCGTGCACCGGCCCGAAATGGCCCCGCGCATCGGGTTGCTGGTAGTGGGACATGGAACTCGTGGTCAGGAGGCTCGCTCGGCGAGCCGCGCATCGGCGGCACGCACCGCGTCGCAGAACCGGCGGATCGCGTCGGCATCCTTGATGCCCTTGGCGCTCTCCACGCCGGAGCTCACGTCAACGGCCCAGGGCCGGACGGCGAGCACCCCTTCGGTCACGTTTGCAGGATTCAACCCACCAGACAAAACGAGCGGACGGGGCACGCTTGGTGGAACGAGTGACCAATCGAACACCTTTCCGCCCCCGCCGTAGCCGTCGACGAAGGCGTCGAGCAGCAGGGCCCGGGCGTCGGAGAAACGGGACGCGAAGTCTAGCAAATCGAACCCCGCCGACATCCTCGCGGCGCGCAGGTACGGACGGCCCGCGGCGCGGCACTGCGCGGGGGTCTCGTCGCCGTGGAACTGCAGCAGCAAGCCGGGCATCGCGGCGACGGCCGCCTGCACCTCGGCCGCCGTCGCGTTCACGAACAACCCCACCGGCGTGACGCACGGCGGCAGCCGCTCGGCGAGCGCCGCCGCGCGGGCGACGGCCACCGCGCGCGGGCTGCCCGGCCACAGCACGAAGCCCACCGCATCGGCGCCCGCCTCGACGGCCGCGTCGACGTCGGCCTCGCGCGTGAGGCCGCAGATCTTGATGCGCGTGCGTCGGGTCGTCGGGAAGGTCATCGCGGCAGCCAGTCGAACGCCGGCGTGCGCTCGGGCAGTTCGAGCGCGCGATCGTAGTACGGCCCGGCGAAGTACAGCCCGTCGGGGCCGAAGGTCGGCGCGGCGATGTCGCGGCGCCGCGAGGCCAGCACCTCCGCGATCCACTGCGGCGGGTGCCGCCGTGCACCGACCGCGACCAGGCAGCCCATGAGGTTGCGCACCATGTGATGCAGGAAGGCGCTGGCGTCGAAGTCGAAGCGCCAGTAGGCGCCGTGTCGCTCGATGCCGATCGAGCGCAGCTCCTTCACCGGCGACTTCGCCTGGCACTCGGCGGCGCGAAAGGCGCTGAAGTCGTGCGTGCCGACGAGATGCCGCGCGGCCTCGCGCATCGCGACGACGTCCAGCGGACGAAACGTCCAGCCCGCGAAGCCGCTTTCCAGCGCGGGCCGCACGGGCGACTCGAGCAGCAGGTAGGCGTAGCGGCGGCCGCGCGCGTGATTGCGCGCGTGGAAGTCGTCCGGCACCTCGCGGCACCACTGCACCGCGATGTCGCCCGGCAGGTAGCGGTTGGTGCCGCGCACCCACGAGAACGGCCCGCGCCGGACCGGCGTGTCGAAGTGGACGACCTGGTTGAGCGCGTGGACGCCGCTGTCGGTGCGCCCCGCGCAGGTCACGCGCAGCGGGGTGTCGGCGAAGGTCGAGAGCGCGCGCTCGACCTGGTCTTGCACCGTGCGGGCGTCGGGCTGGCTCTGCCAGCCGTGGTAGCGCGTGCCGCGATAGGCAATGCCCAGCGCGATGCGCATGGGCGCCTCTCGATGCGTCGTGGTGCCCGCGCCGCGCTCAGGCGAGGCGGTCGAGCATGGTCTGCGCCTTCGCCTTCAGCGCGCCGTCGGCCTTGGCGACGACTTCCTGCAGCAGGTCGCGGCCA
>CAZFET010000170.1:5574-7874 GCA_964517545.1 uncultured Burkholderiaceae bacterium | reverse complement strand
ATCGCCCTCTCGGCCGTGCTCGGCGGCGTGAAGGACATCCGCGACGCCGTCGAGCGTGCGCAGCGGGCGCGCTCGCAGGGCCGGCGCACCGTGGTGTTCGTCGACGAGGTGCACCGCTTCAACAAGGCGCAGCAGGACGCCTTCTTGCCGCACGTCGAGTCGGGACTGTTCACCTTCATCGGCGCGACGACCGAGAACCCGTCGTTCGAGGTCAACTCCGAGCTGCTGTCGCGCGCCACCGTGCACGTGCTGCACAGCCTCGACGAGGCCGACCTGCGCGAGCTGCTCGCACGCGCGCGCGCCGAGCTCGCCGCGCCGCCGATGGACGACGCGGCGCGCGACCGGTTGGTGGCCCATGCCGACGGCGACGCGCGCCGCCTGCTCAACGCCTACGAGAACCTCGTCGCCGCCAACCCCGGTGCGGCGCTGCTCGACGACGCGCTGCTCGAGCGGTCGCTCGGCGAGCTTCTGCGCCGCTACGACAAGGGCGGCGAGCAGTTCTACGACACCATCTCGGCGCTGCACAAGTCGGTGCGCGGCAGCGACCCGGACGCGGCGCTGTACTGGTTCGTGCGCATGCTCGACGGCGGCGTCGACCCGCGCTACGCCGCGCGCCGCATGGTGCGCATGGCCAGCGAGGACATCGGCCTGGCCGACCCGCGCGCGCTGCGCATCGCGCTCGACGCGGCCGAGACCTACGAGCGCCTCGGCTCGCCCGAGGGCGAGCTGGCGCTGGCCGAGGCCGTGGTCTACCTCGCGGTCGCACCCAAGAGCAACGCCGTGTACGCGGCGTACAAGGCCGCGCGCGCCTTCGTCGCCGCCGACGGCACGCGGCCGGTGCCGCTGCGCCTGCGCAATGCGCCGACCAGGCTGATGAAGGCGCTCGACTACGGCCGGGACTACCGCTATGCGCACGACGAGACGGGCGCGTTCGCGGCCGGCGAACGCTACTTCCCCGACGGGCTCGAGGCCGAGGCGCGCGTCTTCCCTACGGAGCCGGCGTGGGTGCGCGCGCGGGTCGCCGAGCGCCTGGCCGAGCTGCGGCGGCTGAACGAGGAAGCCCGGCAGGCGGCGAAGAAGCCTCGCTGAAGGCCCCTGCGAACCGACGATTCTTCGGGCGCAAAGCGGGAAAGTCCGTGTCTTTGCGCGGCAGCCCCAGACCTACAATGCGCGCCGTCTCGCGCTGCTGAAGGCAAAGGGGCGGCCCGCCGCAGGCGGGCTTTTTGCTATCGAGCCGGGGGCCACAACCGGACCGCGCGACGCGACCACAGGAGACGCTTCGATGGAGACTCTCATCCAGCAGATCATCAACGGTCTGGTGCTGGGCAGCATGTATGCGCTCGTGGCACTGGGCTACACGATGGTCTACGGCATCATCAACCTCATCAACTTCGCGCACGGCGAGGTGCTGATGGTGGGCGCCCTCACCAGCTGGACGGTGGTGACCCTGCTGACCGGCAGCGGGCTGCCCGGCTGGCTGATGCTGCTGATCTCGCTGGCCGCGGCCGTGGTCGTCTGCGGCGCGCTGAACTTCACCATCGAGAAGGTCGCCTACCGGCCGCTGCGCAACGCGCCGCGGCTGGCGCCGCTGATCACCGCCATGGGCATGAGCCTGCTGCTGCAGACCCTGGCGATGATCATCTGGAAGCCGAACTACAAGCCGTACCCCATCTTGCTGCCGAGCGAGCCGTACAACGTGTTCGGCGCGGTCATCAACCTCACGCAGATCCTCATCCTCGTGGTGACCGCGGTCACCCTGGCCGGCCTGATGTGGCTGGTCAACCGCACCAAGCTCGGCCGCGCGATGCGCGCCACGGCCGAGAACCCGCGCGTCGCCGGCCTCATGGGCGTGCGGCCCGACATGGTGATCTCGGCCACCTTCATCATCGGCGCCGCGCTGGCCGCGCTGGCCGGCGTGATGTGGGCGATGAACTACGGCTCGGTGCAGCACACCATGGGCTTCCTGCCGGGCCTCAAGGCGTTCACCGCGGCGGTGTTCGGCGGCATCGGCAACCTCGCCGGCGCGATGGTCGGCGGCGTGCTGCTCGGGCTGATCGAGTCGCTGGGCTCGGGCTACATCGGCACGCTCACCGGCGGCGTGCTGGGCAGCCACTACCAGGACATCTTCGCCTTCATCGTGCTCATCCTCGTGCTCACCTTGCGGCCGCAGGGCCTGCTCGGCGAACGCGTGGCCGACCGCGCCTGACCGGAGGACCGCCGACATGAAGAACAAGCTCGTCGTCTTCCTGCTGGCCGCGCTGGGCCTGCTGATCGTGCCGCTGATCGCGCAGCAGTTCGGC
>CAZFET010000170.1:0-5564 GCA_964517545.1 uncultured Burkholderiaceae bacterium | reverse complement strand
CAACGCGTGGGTGCGCATCATCGACATCGCGCTGCTGTACGTGCTGCTCGCGCTGGGCCTGAACATCGTGGTCGGCTACGCCGGCTTGCTCGACCTCGGCTACGTCGCGTTCTACGCGGTGGGCGCGTACATGTTCGCGCTGCTCGCCTCGCCGCACCTCACCGAGACCTTCCCGGCGATCGCCGCGGCCTTCCCCACCGGACTGCACATGCCGTGGTGGGCGGTCATCCCGCTGGGCGCCGGGCTCGCGGCCATCGCGGGCGTGCTGCTCGGCGCGCCCGTGCTGCGGCTGCGCGGCGACTACCTCGCGATCGTGACGCTCGGCTTCGGCGAGATCATCCGCGTGTTCATGAACAACCTGGATGCGCCGGTCAACATCACCAACGGGCCCAAGGGCATCACGCAGATCGACTCGATCAGGGTGTTCGGCTACGACCTCGGCAAGAGCCACACGATCCTCGGGATCGATCTGCCGTCGGTGACGATGTACTACTACCTGTTCCTCGTGCTGGTGGTGATCAGCGTGGTCATCTGCTACCGCCTCGAGCGCAGCCGCATCGGCCGCGCGTGGATGGCGATCCGCGAAGACGAGATCGCCGCCAAGGCGATGGGCATCAACACGCGCAACATGAAGCTGCTGGCCTTCGGCATGGGCGCGACCTTCGGCGGCGTCTCGGGCGTCATGTTCGCGAGCTTCCAGGGCTTCGTCTCGCCCGAGTCGTTCGCGCTGCAGGAATCGATCATGATCGTCGCGATGGTCGTGCTCGGCGGCATCGGCCACCTGCCCGGCGTGATCGTCGGCGCGCTGCTGCTCGCCGCGCTGCCCGAGGTGCTGCGCTACGTGGCCGGCCCGCTGCAGGCCATGACCGACGGCCGGCTCGACTCGGCCATCCTGCGGCAACTCATGATCGCGCTGGCCATGATCGCCATCATGCTGGCCCGACCGCGCGGCCTGTGGCCGGCGCCCGAGCACGGCAAGGCGGCGCCCACGCCGGTGACGAAGTGACGCGGAGGACGCACCGATGAGCAACGTCATCCTCAAGGTCACCGGCGTCAGCAAGCGCTTCGGCGGTCTGCAGGCGCTGTCCGACGTCGGCATCACGATCACCGAAGGTCAGGTCTACGGCCTGATCGGCCCCAACGGCGCGGGCAAGACCACCTTCTTCAACGTGATCACCGGCCTGTACACGCCCGACTCGGGCACCTTCGAGCTCGGCGGCAAGCCGTACAAGCCCACCGCGGTGCACGAGGTCGCGATCGCGGGCATCGCGCGCACGTTCCAGAACATCCGCCTGTTCGCCAACATGACCGCGCTCGAGAACGTGATGGTCGGGCGGCATGTGCGCACCGGCTCGGGCCTGCTGGGCGCGGTGCTGCGCACGCCGGGCTTCAAGGCCGAGGAGGCCGCGATCGCCAAGCGCGCGCAGGAGCTGCTCGACTACGTGGGCATCGGCAAGTACGCCGAATTCAAGGCGCGCACCCTGAGCTACGGCGACCAGCGCCGGCTCGAGATCGCGCGGGCGCTGGCCACCGATCCCAAGCTCATCGCGCTGGACGAGCCGGCCGCCGGCATGAACGCGACCGAGAAGGTCGTGCTGCGCGAGCTGATCGACCGCATCCGCAAGGACGGCCGCACGATCCTGCTGATCGAGCACGACGTGAAGCTCGTGATGGGCCTGTGCGACCGCGTGACGGTGCTCGACTACGGCAAGCAGATCGCCGAAGGCAGCCCCTACGACGTGCAGCGCGACCCGAAGGTCATCGAGGCCTACCTCGGCGCGAGCCACCAGGCGCACTGAGGAGACGAACGCAATGAGCAACACCCTCCTCAAGGTCACGGGCCTGAAGGTCGCCTACGGCGGCATCCAGGCGGTCAAGGGCATCAGCTTCGAGGTGCGCCAGGGCGAGCTGGTCAGCCTGATCGGCGCCAACGGCGCGGGCAAGACCACCACGCTCAAGGCGCTGACGGCGACGCAGCCGTTCGCCGCCGGCGAGATCGAGTTCATGGGCCGCAGCACCAAGGGCCTCGGCGCCTGGGACCTGGTCAAGCAGGGCCTGGTGATGGTGCCCGAGGGCCGCGGCGTGTTCACGCGCATGACCATCACCGAGAACCTGCAGATGGGCGCCTTCGTGCGCGAGGACAAGGAGATCGACGCCGACATCGACAAGGTGTTCGGCATCTTTCCGCGCCTGAAGGAGCGGCGCAACCAGCTCGCCGGCACCATGAGCGGCGGCGAGCAGCAGATGCTCGCGATGGGTCGCGCGCTGATGGCGCGTCCCAAGGTGCTGCTGATGGACGAGCCGTCGATGGGCCTGTCGCCGATCATGGTCGACAAGATCTTCGAGGTGGTGAACGACATCCACCGCCAGGGCACGACGATCCTGCTGGTCGAGCAGAACGCCAGCCGCGCGCTGCAGCTCGCCAACCGCGGCTACGTGATGGACTCCGGCGAGATCACCATGAGCGGCGAGGCCAAGGCGCTGCTCGACGACCCCAAGGTGCGCGCCGCCTACCTCGGCGAGTGAGGCCGCGCGGCGCCGCCCGCGAGGGCCGGCGCGATCCGCGCCCGACCCGGACGGTGGCTCAGTCGGCCTTCGCGCCGGTGGCCTTCACCACGCGCTCGTACTTCGCCAGCTCGGCCCTGACGAACGCGCCGAACTGCTCGGGCGTGGTCGGCGAGGGCTCGGCCATCAAGGTGGCCATGCGCGCCTTCAGCTCGGGTGACTGCAGCGCGTCGACGAAGGCCTTGTTCAGGCGCTGCGTCACGTCGGCCGGCAGCTTCGCGGGACCGAACAGGCCGAACCAGGTGTTCACGTCGAAGTCGCCGAGCCCGAGCGCGCGGCCGCCCTCGGCGATGGTCGGCACCTCGGGCATCGCGCTCGAGCGCCTGGCGGTCGTCACCGCGATCGCGCGCAGCTTGCCGGCCTTGATGTTGGCCGAGGCCGCGGCGAGGTTGTCGAAGTTCAGGTCCACCTGCCCCGACACCAGCGCGAGCTGGGCCGGATTGCCGCCCGCGTACGGGATGTGCGTCATGAACACGCCGGCCTGCGCCTTGAACATCTCGCCGGCCAGGTGACCGGCGCTGCCGTTGCCGCCCGAACCGTAGTTGAGCTTGCCGGGGTTGCGCTTCGCGTAGGCCACGAGGTCGGCCACCGTGGCGATGCCGAGCTTCGCCGCCGACTCGGCGTTCATCACGAGCACGTTGGGCACCTGCGCGACCAGCGTGATCGGCGTGAAGTCGCGGATCGGGTCGTAGGGGATCTTCGAGTACAGCCACGGGTTGATGGCGTGCGTGGCCACCGCGCCCATCACGATGGCGGTGCCGTCGGGCGCCGCCTTGGCGACGAGGTCGGCGCCGAGGTTGCCGCCCGCGCCGGGCCGGTTCTCGACCACCACCGTGCCGAGCGTGTCCTTCACGCGCTCGGCCAGCGCGCGCGCCACGATGTCCAGCGGACCGCCGGGCGGGTAGGGCACGACGAGGCGCAGCGGGCGCGGCGCGGTCTGCGCGAAGGCCTGGGGCAGCGCGACGGTGCCGGCGGCGGCGGCGACGGCACGGAGCAGGTGGCGGCGGTGCATGGTGCGGAGGACTGCGGGTCGAAAGGCCCGAAGCCTACCGCACGGCTCACGGCCCGCGCCGCGGGCGAGCGGCGTGCCGGGCCGCCGTGCCCCGGCACGCGACCCGATCAGAGCCGGCTCGCCAGCCGCTCGCGCGCCCAGTCGTCGGCCACCCGGCCCGGTGCCCGGCCCTCGCGGCGCACGCGCTCGAGCAACTCGACCACGCGCTCGCCGATCGTCGAGACCTCGCGCATCACCGACTGCTCGTCGCCCTGGCCGAGGTGCTCGCGCGCGACGCTGACGATGCCGCCGGCGTTGACCAGGTAGTCGGGCAGGTACAGCACGCCGCGCGCGTGCAGCGCGTCGCCGTCCTCGGGCTGCGCGAGCTGGTTGTTGGCGGCGCCGCAGACGATCTTCGCGCGCACGCGCGGCACGCTCAGCGCGTTCAGCACCGCGCCCAGGGCACAAGGCGCGAGCACGTCGACGTCGGCCGCGACGATGGCCTCGGGCGACAGCGCGCTCGCGCCGAAGCGCGTGACGGCCTCGTCCACGCGCGCAGCGTTCACGTCGGCCACCACCAGCTTCGCGCCGGCCGCGTGCAGGTGCGCCGCGAGATGCATGCCCACCGCGCCCAACCCCTGGATGGCGACCGTCGCGCCCTCGACCGACACGCGGTCCAGGTGCTCGCGCAGCGCGGCGTCGATGGCGACGAACACGCCCCATGCGGTCTTGGGCGACGGGTCGCCGCCGAACGCCCCGCCGTCGCGTGGCAGCCCGCTGACGTGAGGCGTCTCGCGGCGCACGACGCGCATGTCGTCGGTGGTGGTGCCCACGTCCTCGGCCGTGATGTAGCGCCCGCCGAGCGACTGCACCGCGCGGCCGAACGCCGCGAACAGCGACTCGCGGTCGAACGATCCTTCGGGGCGCACGATCACCGCCTTGCCGCCGCCGAAGGGCAGGCCGGCCAGCGCGTTCTTGAAGCTCATGCCCTGCGCCAGGCGCAGCGCGTCGGTCAGTGCGGCGAGGTCGTCGGCGTAGTGCCACAGGCGGCAGCCGCCGAAGGCGGGCCCGCGCGCCGTGCTGTGCACCGCGACGATGGCCTTCAGACCCGAGGCCGCGTCGGTCACCAGCAGCACGCGCTCGTGCGGCGTCTGGCCGGGCAGGCCGAACAAAGGGGTGGCGGGAACGTCGGCGGAGGCGGGCAGCGCCCGCGCGAGATCGGTGATCGCGTTCATGTCTCTCGGCACTCGTGATGCGTGGATGGCGGCGCATCGGCGAAGGACGCGCCCTGGGCCCCGCGGCTCGTGACCGCGGGATGCGGGAGCTTAGCGTCGGCGCGCGGCCGGTGGCCTGCCGGCTTCGCATCGGCCGATGCCGCTTCGGCATGTCGCGCCGGCACGGCCGCCTTCACGCGCGGACCGCCGAGACTTTCATCTTGACAAATGAGACTCGTAAGTCTCATCATGCCCCATGACTACGGAGAGCTCCCCGATCCGCCCCAGCACGCGCGACGCGGTCGTGCGTGCCGCGATCGCGCTGTTCGCGGTGCGCGAAGGCGCGTCGCTCGACGACGTGGCCGCCGCCGCCGGCGTGGCGCGGGCCACGCTGTTCCGGCACTTCGGCAGCCGCGACGAGCTCGTGCGCGCCGCCGGCCTGCAGTCGCTCGCCGAACTCGAGGAGGCGTTGCGGCACGCCGACCTTGCGCGCGGCACCGCGCGAGACCGCCTGCTGCGGCTGCTCGAAGTGCTGGTGCCGGCGGGGCAGAAGCTGCGCTTCGTGTACCGGTGCGCCGATCTCGTCGACGACGACGCGCTGCTGCGCGCCGAGGCGCGCCTCGACCGTCACATCGCTCCCGTGCTCGAGGCGGCCGTGCGGCGCGCGTATTCGGCGGTTTTCGGGAGCATGGCGCGTTCTCCGTAGGACAGGTTTTCAACCTGTCCGTATTTGCGAGACATCACGCGATTTCAACGGTTTCGGACAGGTTGAAAACCTGTCCTACGACGATGGC
>CAZFET010000169.1:0-7916 GCA_964517545.1 uncultured Burkholderiaceae bacterium | reverse complement strand
TGCTGCAGCAGCTGCGCGCCACGCCAGGCCTCGCCGACACGCCGGCCTTCATGTGCTCCGCCGACGCGATGCCCGAGGACCTGGCGCGCGCCCGCGCGGCCGGCTTCTCCGGCTACTGGACCAAGCCCATCGACATCAAGCGCGTGATCGCCGACCTGCAGCAGCTGCGCATCGCCCGCTGAGACCGCGCACGATGCCACGCTTCGCCCCCGAACCCGATCACGCGCACGGCCGCGCCGAACGCACGGCCGTCGTGCTGGTCAACCTCGGCACGCCCGACGCGCCCACGCCCGCGGCGCTGCGCCGCTACCTGCGCGAGTTCCTGTCGGACCCGCGCGTGGTCGAGATCCCGCGCGCGCTGTGGTGGCCGATCCTGCACGGCGTCGTCCTGACCACGCGCCCCGCGGCATCGGCGCGCAAGTACGCGAGCGTCTGGACGCCCGAAGGCTCGCCGCTGCTGGTGTGGACGGTCAAGCAGGCGAAGCTGCTGGAGGGCTATCTCGGCGAGCGCGGCCACCGCGTGGTCGTGCGCGCGGCCATGCGCTACGGTCGTCCGTCGATCGGCTCGGTGCTCGACGACCTGAAGGCGATGAACGCGACGCGCGTGCTCGTGCTGCCGGCCTATCCGCAGTACGCCGCCGCCACCACCGCCAGCGTCGCCGACGCGGTCGGCGCGTGGAGCGCGCGCACGCGCAACCTGCCCGAGCTCCGCTTCGTGCGCGGCTGGCACGACGACCCGAAGTACATCGACGCGCTCGCGCGCCGCGTGCTCGACCACTGGCAGACGAACGGCCGGCCCGACCGGCTGGTGATGAGCTTTCACGGCGTGCCGGAGCGCTCGCTGCGGCTCGGCGACCCCTACCACTGCGAGTGCCACAAGACCGCGCGGCTGCTGGCCGAGCGCCTGTCGCTGCCGCGCGAGCAGTGGCTCGTCACGTTCCAGAGCCGCTTCGGCAAGGCGAAGTGGCTCGAGCCGTACACCGAGCCGACGCTGGTCGATCTCGCGCGCCGCGGCGTCGGGCGCGTCGACGTGGTGTGCCCGGGCTTCTTCGCCGACTGCCTCGAGACGCTCGAGGAGATCGCCGTCGAGGCGCGCGCCGCGTTCCTCGGCGCCGGCGGCCGCGAGTTCGGCTACGTCCCCGCGCTCAACGACTTCCATCCCGGCATCGACGCGCTCGCGGCGATCGCGATCCGCCACCTGCAAGGCTGGCCCACGCAGCAGGCGCCCGATCCCGCCGCGCTCGACGCGCAGAAGCGCCGCGCGCTGGAGCTGGGCGCGAGCCGCTGACGCGCGGCACGCAGCAGCGCCGTCAGACGCGCGTCACCGCATCCGGCTCGGTGCGCGGCCTGAGCCAGCGCACCGCCCGCGGCAGCACCAGCAGCGCGACGATCACGACCAGCAGCGCCAGCGACATCGGCCGCTCGACGAACACGGTCCAGCGCCCTTCGCCGATCGACAGCGCGTTGCGCATCTGCGCCTCGGCCAGCGGCCCGAGGATCATGCCGACCACCACCGGCGCGGTCGGGAAGTCGAAGCGCCGCATCACCACGCCGAGCAGCCCGATGCCGTACAGCAGCACCAGGTCGAAGGCCGACTGGCGCATGCCGTACACCCCCACCGTCGCGAAGATCAGGATGCCGGCGTACAGCGGCGCCTTCGGGATCTTCAGCAGCTTCACCCACAGTCCGACGAGCGGCAGGTTGAGGATCAGCAGCATCACGTTGCCGATGTACAGCGACGCGATCAGCGCCCACACCAGCGCGGCGTTGGTGTCGAACAGCTGCGGACCCGGGTTGATGCCGTAGTTCTGGAACGCGCCGAGCAAGATGGCCGTCGTGTTCGAGGTCGGGATGCCGAGCGTCAGCAGCGGCACCAGGGTCGCGGTGATGGCCGCGTTGTTGGCGGCCTCGGGCCCGGCCACGCCTTCGATCGCGCCGGTGGTGCCGAACTCCTCCTTGTGCTTCGACAGCTTCTTCTCGGTGGCGTAGCTGAGGAAGGTCGGGATCTCGCTGCCGCCGGCCGGGATGGTGCCGAACGGAAAGCCGATGAAGGTCGCGCGCAGCCACGCCGGCCACGAGCGCTTCCACTCCTGCGCGGTCATGTGGACCTTGCTCATGCGGTTGCGCGTCTCGACCACGCGGCCTTCGTACAGCACGTGGTACAGCGCCTCGCCCACCGCGAACAGGCCCACGGCCACCAGCACGACCTCGAGCCCGTCCATCAGCTCGGGCGTGCCGAAGGTGTAGCGCGCCTGGCCCGAGATCTGGTCGAGCCCGACCAGCCCCATCGCCAGGCCCACGCCCAGCGCGGTGATGCCGCGCAAGGTGCTCTTGCCGAGCACCGCGCTCACCGTGGTGAAGGCCAGCACCATCAGCAGGAAGTACTCCGGCGGACCGAGCTTCACCGCGTGCGTGGCGAGCAACGGCGCGAAGAAGGTGACCAGCACCGTGGCGATCGTGCCGGCGACGAACGAGCCGATCGCCGCGGTGGCCAGCGCCGCGCCGGCGCGGCCGCTCTTGGCCATCTTGTTGCCTTCCATCGCCGTGACCATCGAGCCGGCCTCGCCGGGCGTGTTCATCAGGATCGACGTGGTCGAGCCGCCGTACATCGCGCCGTAGTAGATGCCGGCGAAGAAGATCATCGACGCCGTGGGCTCGACCTTCAGCGTGATCGGCAGCAGCATCGCCACCGCCGTGGCCGGCCCGATGCCGGGCAGCACGCCGACGGCCGTGCCGACGGTGCAGCCGAGCAGCGCCCACAGCAGGTTGACCGGCGTGCCCGCCGTGGCGAAGCCCTGCATCAGCTGCTGGAGGATGTCCACGCCGCGCCGTCCTTCAGAGCCAGCCGGTGCCGGTGAGCCCGGGCAGGCTGATCGCGAGGAACTTGCCGAACAGCCAGTACACCGGCGCCGCGATCGCGAAGCCGACCGCCGCGTCGGTGAGCCACGCGCGCAGACCGAGGTCGAGCCGCCCCTGCGACCAGCGCAGGCCGCGCACGGCCAGCACGAAGCACACGGTGCAGCTCAGGATGAAGCCGATGCGCGTGATGAGCGCGGCGTTGAGCAGCAGCCCGGCGCTCACCCACGCGAAGCCGATCCAGTCGCCGCGCGCGGCGCCCGACGGCTCGTCCATCTCGCGCCAGCCGCCGCGCAGCGCCTGCCACAGCAGCAGCGCGCCGCAGGCCAGCAGCAGCGTTCCCACCACCAGCGGCAGGAAGTTGGGCCCGACGCCGGAGTAGCCGGCGTCGGAGCGGATCTGCGTCGCCCCGACGGCGAGGCCCGCGCCGAGCGCGAGCGTGCCGAGGCCGACGGCCGTCTGAGTTGCCTTCACGGCCGCGGCCCGCGGGCTCAGATCATCCCGGACTTCACCATCACGGCGCGCAGGCTCGCGAATTCGTCGTCGACGAACTTCTCGAACTCGGGCCCCGCCATCAGCGCCGGCGTCCAGCCGTTCTTCTCGAGCGCCTCGGCCCAGGCCTTGGACTTCGTCGCCTTGACGATCATGTCGGTCAGCGCCTTGCGCTGCTCGGGCGTGATGCCCGGGGCGGCGTACACGCCGCGCCAGTTGCCGATCACGACGTTGTAGCCCTGCTCCTTCAAGGTGGGCACGTCGATGCCCGGCAGCCGCTTCTCGGAGGTGACGCCGATCGCGCGCATCTTGCCGGTCTTGATGTACTCGGCGAACTCGCTGTAGCCGCTGCCGCCCACGGTGACGTTGGCGCCGAGGATGGCCGCCACCGCCTCGCCGCCGCCGCGGAAGGCCACGTAGTTGATCTTCGCCGGATCGACGCCGACCTCGCGCGCGAGCATGGCCGCGGCGATGTGCTCGGTGGCGCCGCGCGAGCCGCCGCCCCACTTCACGCTCGCGGGGTCCTTCTTCAGCTGCTCGACCACGTCCTTCATGGTCTTCAGCGGCGACGACGCCGGCAGCACGAACACGTTGTACTCGCTGGTCAGGCGCGCGATCGGCGTGGCCTGCGACAGGCTCACCGGCGGCTTGCCGGTGATGATGCCGCCCAGCATCACCGCGCCCATCACCATCAGCGCGTTCGGGTCGCCCTTGCTCGCGTTGACGAACTGCGCCAGCCCGATGGCGCCGGCCGCGCCGCCCTTGTTCTCGAAGCTCACCGCGGCCGGGTTTGGCCGGGATCTTCATCTTCCGGTTCGCCTTGGCCCGGGCCGGGCCGGGCAGCGCACCGGCCGCGACGAGGGCCGCCATCGACTTGAGGAAGGTGTCGCGACGCATCTCGAGGTCTCCTTGCTGGTCACGGGACGACAGCGGCAATGTTCGGCCGAAAAGCTGTCAGCCGGCTGTCCGCTCACCTAGGGAAAGCGCTAGGGCTCGCGCGGCGTGCCGCGCCGCACCGTATTGCCCGCGATGAAGCTGCTGCTGATCGAGGACGACCCCGCGATGCGCGCGACCCTGCAGCGCACGCTCGAGCGCCGCGGCATCGCGGTGACGAGCTGCGGCGACGGCGCGCGCGCGCTCGACCGCTGGCGCGCGGCGCTGCCCGACGTGGTGCTGCTCGACCTGTCCCTGCCCGGCGTCGACGGCCTGCAGGTGCTCGCCGACGCGCGCGCCGAGGGGCTGGCGACGCCCGTGCTCATCGTCACCGCGCGCGGCACGGTGGGCGATCGCATCCTCGGCCTGAACACGGGCGCCGACGACTACCTGCCCAAGCCCTTCGACCTCGACGAACTCGAGGCGCGCGTGCGCGCGCTGGCGCGGCGTCACACCGGCGCGCGCGACGACGCGGCGGCCGCCGAGTTCTGCGGGCTGCGCACCGACCCCGCGAGCGGCGCGGTCTACCACCGCGGCGCGCCGCTCGAGATGGCACCGCGCGAGCTCGCGCTGCTGCGTGCGCTGCTCGCGCGGCCCGGCCGCGCGGTCGCGAAGGAGCGGCTGCTGGAGCTCGTGTTCGACGGCCAGAGCGCGCCGCAGCCCGACGCGATCGAGGTGGTGGCGTACCGCCTGCGCAAGAAGCTCGCCGCGACCGGCGTGCAGGTCGTCACCTTGCGCGGCCTCGGCTACCTGCTGCAGGAAGCGAAGTGAGCGACGGGCGCGAGGCGCGCGCGCCGCGCCGCCGGCTGTCGATGCGCGCGCAGCTGCTCATCGGCATCCTGCTGCCGGTGGTGCTGATCGTCGCGGTCAACACCGTGAGCCTGTACCGGCAGGCGCTGCAGTCGGCCGACACGGCGTACGACCGCACCTTGCTCGCGTCGGCCAAGGCGATCGGCGAGCTGCTCGAGGTGGCGGGCGCCGGCGACGAGGCGCGCGTGCGTGCGAGCGTGCCGTATGCGGCGCTCGAACCGTTCGAGGCCGACAACCGCAGCCGTTTGTTCTATCGCGTGAGCGGCTTTCGCGGCGAGATGGTCTCCGGCTTCGAGGACCTGCCGGCGTGGCGCGGCAGCCTGCCGGTGAAGGGGCCGTACGCCGCGCTCGTCGACTTCTACGACGCCGAGTACCGCGGCGAACCGGTGCGCATGGCGGTGCTGCTGCAGCCGGTGGCGGGCCTCGGCGGCGTGGGCATGGCCACGATCCAGGTGGCCGAGACGCTCGAGCTGCGCCGCACCCTGGCGCAGCGCATGCTGCTCGACACCGTGTGGCGCCAGGCCGCGCTGATCGGCGTGATCGCGGCGGTGGTGGTGCTGGTCGTGCTGCGCGCCACGCGGCCGGTGCGGCGCGTGAGCGCCGAGCTCGCGGCACGCGAGGCGAGCGACCTGTCGCCGATCGCCGCGCTCGACGCGCCGCGCGAACTGCAGCCGCTGCTCGAGGCCATCAACGACCTGATGGCGCGGCTGCGCCGGCTGCTCACCCACCAGAAGCGCTTCGTGCGCGACACCTCGCACCAGCTGCGCACGCCGCTGGCCGTGCTGAAGACGCAGGTGCAGTCGGCCCTGCGCGGCGACGTCGAGGCACCGGCGGCGCTGCGCGAGATCGACGGTACCGTCGAGCGCGCGGTGCGGCTGGCCAACCAGATGCTCGCGCTGGCCAAGGTCGAGCAGGTGCACGGCCAGGGCGCGCGCGAGGCGGTCGACGTCGCCGAGGTGGCGCGCGAGGTGGCGCTGGACCTCTCGCCGCTGATCGCCGAAAAGCACCTCGACTTCGAGCTCGCCGTCGAGCCCGCCGTGGCGGTCGGCCACGCGTGGATGCTGCGCGAGCTGCTGCGCAACCTGATGGCCAACGCCGTGCGCGCCACGCCGCCCGGCGGCGCACTCACCCTGGCGGTGCGGCGCGACGGCGCCGAGGTCGAGCTGCTGGTGCGCGACGGCGGCCCCGGCATTCCGCCGGCGCGCCGCGCGCGGCTGTTCGAGCCGTTCGCCGCCAGCCAGACGTCGGGCGGCGCCGGGCTCGGCCTGGCGATCTGCCGCGAGATCTGCGACTCGCTCGGCGCGCGCCTCGAGCTGCTGGACCGCGAGGCTGGCGGACGCGTGACCGGGCTGGACGCCCGCGTCCGGCTGCCGGCGGCCGCCTGAGGCGCCGGCGCCCGGCATCGTCGAGCCGCGGCTGCGGCCGAAGGACAATCGGGCCTCGATGAACGCACCATCCGGCGCCGGCATGCGCCTCGACAAATGGCTGTGGGCCGCGCGCCTGTTCAAGACCCGCTCGCTGGCGGCCGAGGCCGTGGAGCGCGGGCGCGTGGACGTCAACGGCGCGGCGTGCAAGCCCGCGCGCGAGCTGCGCGTCGGCGACCGCGTGCGGGTGCGCCAGCCGCCCTTCGTCATGGAGCTGGTGGTGCGCGGCCTGAGCGCGCAGCGCGGGCCGGCACCGGTGGCGCGCGAGCTCTACGAGGAGACGCCGGACAGCGCTGCCGCGCGCGAGCGCCTGCGCGAGCAGCGCCGCGTGGCGTCGGAGCCGGCCGATTCGCTGGAGCACGGCCGCCCGACCAAGCGCGACCGGCGCGCGCTGGCCGACTGGCAGCGCTGGAGCGCCTCGATCGACGACGACGAGCGGCGTTGAGCGGCGACTGGCGAAGGGCCGCCGACAGAAGGGCCGCCGACAGAAGGGCCTCCGACAATTCCCACTTGAATTTCCGGGCATTGCACCCACGTGCCCGCCACGATCCGAATCGCGACCATGATGAATCCAGAAAAATCCACCGCAGAGCAACAAGTTAGCGAGCAAACTGAAAGCAAAACTCAAGCTGCTGCGGACACCGCCACGGCGGACCAGAAGCTGGCCGAGACCGAGGCGCGACTGGCCGAGATGAGCGACGCGTACCTGCGCGCCAAGGCCGAGGCCGAGAACGTGCGCCGCCGTGCCGAGGAGGAGATGGCCAAGACGCGCAAGTTCGCGGTCGAGGCCTTTGCCGAGAGCATGCTGCCCGTGAAGGACAGCCTCGAGGCCGCCATCGCGGTGGAGACCGCCAACCCGCAGCAGATGCTCGAAGGCGTGCACGCCACCTTGCGCCAGCTCGCGTCGGCGCTGGAGCGCCACAAGGTGATCGAGATCAACCCGGCCGCGGGCGCGAAGTTCGATCCGCACCAGCACCAGGCCATCAGCGTGGTGCCGGCCGAGCAGGAGCCCCACACGGTGGTGGCCGTGCTGCAGAAGGGCTACCTCATCGCCGATCGCGTGCTGCGGCCCGCGCTCGTGACCGTCGCCGCGCCCAAGGCTTGAAAGCCGGCGACTTATCCACAACTCGAAGGCAACCGGACGCAGTCAAGGAGAACACGTCAATGGGCAAGATCATCGGCATCGACCTCGGCACGACCAACTCGTGCGTGGCGATCATGGAAGGCAACACGACGAAGGTCATCGAGAACAGCGAAGGCGCTCGCACGACCCCGTCGATCGTCGCGTACCAGGAAGACGGCGAGATCCTCGTCGGCGCCTCGGCCAAGCGCCAGGCGGTGACCAACCCGAAGAACACGCTGTACGCGGTCAAGCGACTGATCGGCCGCAAGTTCACCGAG
>CAZFET010000168.1:0-7920 GCA_964517545.1 uncultured Burkholderiaceae bacterium | reverse complement strand
GCGCCCACGATCGACGACTTGCGCGAGCTGTCGGCACGGCACGCCGACGTCGACACCCTGGCCGAGGCGCTGCTGCGGCGCTGCGTCGTGTCGCACGACGGCGCCGCCCCGTTCGACGCGACGCAGCGCGGCACCATCGCGATGCGGCTCGAGGCGCTCGATCCCTGCGCCCGGCTCGACATCGCGCTCGCCTGCCCCGACTGCGGCCACGCGTGGAGCACGGCCCTCGACGTCGCCGCCGTGCTGTGGGCCGAGCTGCGCCGCCGCGCCGAGCAGTTGCTGGTCGACATCGCGACCCTGGCGCGCGAGTACGGCTGGTCCGAACGCGAGCTGCTGCGCATGTCGCCCGCGCGCCGCGCCGCGTACCTTCAGCTCGCCGGAGCGGCGTGATGGACTTCCTGCAGCGCCTGGCCGCCAGCGCCCTCGCCGACGCGCCGGGCGAGCGTGCCGGCGACGCCGCGCGCGGCGGCCTGCGCGCCGCGCTGCCGTCGCGCTTCGAGCCGACGTCGGCGGCGCGCTTCGATGCCGCGGCGGACGATCCGCCGGAGCGCGACCATCGATACGCGCCTTCCGTGCCGCGCGCCGCCGTGCCGCGGACGAGCGCGCCCGCCGCCGTCGATCGACGGCGCGACCCCGCGCGCGATCCGGCGCACGACAGCGATCGTCGTCACGCGGGAGGCGCGTCGAGTCAGCGCGCCGATCCGGCCACGGCGCCCGCCCGGGTCGCGCTACGCGGAGGCACGCTGCGAACGCCGGTGATCGCCGGCGCCGGCGAGCCGCGCCGCCCGCACGACCCGCGCCACGGCACCGACGCTTCGGCCCCGCCGTCCGAGCGCGCCGCGGCGGTCGCGGCGTCCAGGCCCCCGGAGCCCGACGGCCACCGGCTCGCGCTCGCACGCGATGCCTTCGCACGCGAAGCCCTCGCACGCGACGCGCGCGCGCTCATCGCGTCGTGGCCGTCTGCGCCGCCGCACGCCGCGGCGCCGCTGGACGCGTCCGTCGTAGCGTCGCAGCCGGCCCGCGCCGCGGCCGGCCCGCCCGTCGTCCACCTCAGCATCGACCGCATCGACGTGCGCGCCGCGGCACCCGCCGCGCCACCATCGACCGTCGGCGCCACGCCGCGCGCGCGCACCGCCCGCACGCTCGCCGACTACCTGCGCGGAGGGCCGCGGTGAGCACGCCGCTCGCGCCGGCCGCGGTGAGCGCCGCGCTGCGCAACCTCATCGACGCGGGCTTCGTCGAGGCGAACCTCGCCGGCGCCATCGGCAGCAGCATCACCGTCAGCGCGGTCGCCCCGGACCTCATCGACACCGAGGCCTCCGACGCGCTGCCGCAGCTCAACATCTTTCTCTTCCACGCGGCGCACAACCCCGGCTGGCGCAACGCCGCGCTGCCCTCGCGCGACGCGCAGGGGCGGCGCAGCGCGAACGCGCCGCTCGCGCTCGACCTGCACTACCTCGTCACCGCCTACGCGCGCACCGACGCCGCCGCCGAGATGCTGCTCGGCCACGCGATGTTCCTGCTGCACGAGACACCGCGCATGAATGCGGCCGTGCTGCGCCGGCTGCTCGATCCGCTGTCGCTGCCGCCGGCACTGCTCGCGCTGGCCGACACCGGCCTGGCCGACCAGGCCGAGGTGCTGCGCATCACGCCGTTGCCGCTGTCGTTCGACGACGCGTCGAAGCTGTGGTCGGCCATCAAGGCGGAGTACCGCCCGACCGCGGCGTACCACGTGTCGGTGGCGCTGATCGAGGGCACGCGGCCCACGCTCGCGCCGCTGCCCGTGCTGTCGCGCGGCAGCCTGCCCGACCCGGTGACCGGCGCCGATCGCGGCGTGGTCGTCAATCCCGACCTGCTGCCGCCGGGGCCGACCTTGTTCGCGGCCGCGCCGCCGCCGGGCCGCAGCGCGGCGCGCCTGGGGGACACGGTGCGCGTCAGCGGCATCCGGCTCGCCGGCGCGGGCCACGTGGCGCGCCTGTCGCACCGGCTGCTCGCCGCGCCGGTCGAGCTGCCGGTGGTGCCTGCCGCCAACGGCACGTCGTTCGACCTCGCCTTGCCGGACGACGTGGCCGCGCAGTCGACCTTCGCGCCGGGCGTGTGGAGCCTGAGCCTGCGGCTCGTGCCCGCCGGCGAGCCCGACGAGCACGAGACCAACGCGGTGGCGCTGCTGCTCGCCGCGGCGCCGGTGATCGCCGCCACCGGCGCGCCGCTGAACCTGCCGGCGGCCACGGCCGTGCGCGGCGGCGCACCGCCGCGCGTCACCGTCACCCTGCACGCGCGCCCGCAGGTGCGCGTGCAGCAGCAAGCGCAGCTCATGCTCGACGGCACGATGGCCCCGGCGCAGCCGCGCGCGGCCGCCGCGGATCCGCTCGAGTGCCGGTTCCCCGGGAGCGTGCCCGCCGGCAACCGGCGCGTGCGCCTGAGAGTCGACGGCATCGAGAGCCCGCTGGTGCTGACCAGCGGTGCCGCACCGGTGTTCGACCCCACGCAGCAGATCGCGGTGCCCGCATGAACGCGCCCGACGGCTCGCTCGCGCGCGGCGCCGAATGGGCCGCCGCCAACCAGCGCTGGCTCGCGCGCCGCTTTGCCGTCCTGCGCGCGCGCATCGACTCGCGCGCGGCGCCCGATGGCGCGACCGCGGGCGGCGCCGGCATCGGCGACGGGATCGACACCGTCGACGATCGCGCACCGCACGCCGGCTTCGTGCCATCGGCCGAACGCATCGGCGCGCTGTTCGGCCTGTCGCCGTTCGAGCGCGACCTGCTGCTGCTGGCCGCCGGCGTCGAACTCGACGACGCGCTGCGTCGCAGCGTGGCGCAGGCGCAGGGCCTGGCGCCGGAACAGCCGCTCGGCATCGACTACGCGCTCGCGCTCGAGGTGCTGCCCGGCGCCCACTGGGACGCCATCTCGCCGCTGGCGCCGCTGCGGCACTGGCAGCTCGTGCTGGCCGACACCGCCGGCGGGCTCGCGCACGCGTCGCTGCGCATCGACGAGCGCGTGCTGCATCACGTGGCCGGTGTCGCGGCCACCGATCCGCGGCTCGACGGCCTCGTGCAGATGGCGAGCGGGTTCGACGCGGCGGCGGCCGTGTCGGCTCACGCCGCCGCGACGCTCGCGCCCGCGGTCGACGACAGCGCCGCCGAGCGCGCCGCGCAGGCGCTTCGACGTCACGCGGCGCCCATCGTCGCGGTCCACGGCAGCGACGCGGCGTGCCGCGACCTCGCGCTGCGCGCGCTGCAGCTGGCCGGACTCGCGGCGCTGTGGACCGACCCGGCGCACTGGCCGCTCGACGCGCGCGACGTCGCCGACGCGGCGCGGCGCCTCGATCGCGAAGCCGCGCTGCTCGGGGCCGGCATCGTGATGCCGGTCGACGCGCAAGACGGCGCCGATGCAGCAGCGCACGCAGCCCTGCACGCCGGCAGCGCGCCGGCCACGGCGCAGGCGCGGCGCCTGGTCGAGCTGCTGCGCAGCCCGCTCGTGCTGCTGTCGGGCACGGCGCTGCCGCCGTCCTGGCCCGGACGTCGCACGACCCGCCTCGCCGCGGTCCCGCCCGCGCCCGATCTGCCGCCCGCCGCGGCGCTCGCCGCGGCGCAGTTCCGCGTCGATGCCCGCACCCTGGCCGACACGCACGCGGCGCTCGCCGATGCCGACGACCCACGCGCGTGGTGGTCGGCGCTGCGCGAAGCCGCGCGCGGCGGTCTCGACGCGCTGGCGCTGCGCATCGACTCGCGCGCGAGCTTCGACGACCTCGTGCTGCCGCCGGCCACGCTGGCCACCTTGCGCGAGATCGCGGCGCAGCTCGAGCACCGCCGGCGCGTGTTCGACGAATGGGGCTTCGGCGCGCGCGAGTCGCGCGGGCTCGGGCTGTGCGCGCTGTTCACCGGCGAGAGCGGCACCGGCAAGACGCTCGCGGCCGAGGCCATCGCCGCCGAGCTAGCGCTCGACCTGTACCGCATCGACCTGGCGCAGGTGGTGAGCAAGTACATCGGCGAGACCGAGAAGAACCTGCGCCGCGTGTTCGACGCGGCCGAATCGAGCGGCGCCGTGCTGCTGTTCGACGAGGCCGACGCGCTGTTCGGCAAGCGCAGCGACGTGAAGGACAGCCACGACCGCTACGCCAACATCGAAGTGGCGTACCTGCTGCAGCGCGTGGAGTCGTACCGCGGTCTCGCGATCCTCACCACCAACCTGCGCAACGCGCTGGACCGCGCCTTCCTGCGCCGCTTGCGCTTCGTCGTGCCCTTCCCCTTCCCCGACGAGACCGCACGCCGCGCGATCTGGCGTCGCCAGTTCCCGTCGCAGGCGCCGCTGGGCGACGTGGACTTCGACGCGCTCGCGCGCATCCACCTGCCCGGCGGTCACATCCGTGCGATCGCGGTGAATGCGGCATTCGCCGCGGCGCGGCGCGGCACGCGCATCGACCACGCGCTGCTGGTCGATGCCGCGCGCGCCGAGTTCGCGAAGCTCGAACGCAGCTTCGCCGAACTGGGGCCGGGAGGCGCCGCATGAACCGCCGCGAGCGGCGCCGCCGCGCACTGCCGCCGGGCAGCGTGATCCACGTGCGCATCGGCCGCCTGGCGATCGACGGCGCACTGGCAGCCGACGAGCCGCCCGACCTCGACGCGCTGCAGAACGCGATCGCGCAGCGGCTGGGCGCCGCCGACCGCCCGGCGCCGTCGCGGCCGGACGGGTCGCGCGGCGGGACGGCGTGGTGCGACGCGGTGGCCGACTCGATCGCCGACTCGGTCGCCGGCACGGTCGCCGACGTACTGACCCGACCGGTGCACGAGACCGCGCGAGCCGGTCGCCACTCGGCCGCGCAGCGCGCCGGTCCTCACGCAGACGCGCAGCGCGCCGGTCCTCACGCAGACCCGTTCCGCGTCGATGGTCACGCGCTCGCGTTCCGCACCGGAGGCCGCGATGGCTGAAGCCGCCGCCCGCGCCACGTCGGCGAAGGCGCCTCACCCGCGCCGCCACGCGACGGCCCAGGCCGCGCGCCGCGCCCCGGCCGTCGTGCCGGGCCACGCATCGACGCTCGCGCCGGCCGCGCGCGCCGTGCAGCCGCGCTGCGCGTGCGGCGGCAAAGCCGGTGCCGGCGGCAGCTGCGAGGAGTGCAAGCGCCGCCGCCCCGACCTGCAGCGCCGCACGCGGCCCGGCGCGCCGTCGGACGGCGCAGGCGGCGCGAGCCCGCTGCCGCCGTCGCCCGGCCGTCCGCTCGACGGCACGACGCGACGCTTCTTCGAGCGTCGCTTCGGCCACGGCTTCGGCGACGTGCGCGTGCACGACGACGCTCGCGCGGCCGCCGCCGCGCGCGAGGCCGACGCTCTCGCGTTCACCAGCGGGCGCGACATCGTGTTCGCCGCCGGCCGCTACGAGCCCGCCGTCCCGCGGGGCCTGCGCCTGCTCGCGCACGAGCTGACGCACGTGGTGCAGCAGCGCGCGGGCCTCGCTTCCACGCGTGACGGCGGCCGCGACGAGCCGGCCGAGCACGAGGCCGAGCGCAACGCCGAGCGGCTGCACACGCGCGAGCCGATGCGCTTCGACATGCGTGCGCCGGCGCTGGCGCGACAGCCGGCCGACGCCACGGCAGCGCCCGCGCCGGCGCCGTGCAACGAGGACCGGCGTCGCGCCATCGACCCCGTGCTCGCGCTCGCGCTCGAGCAGACGGGCACGGCGCTGCAGCGCCTCGACGCCTGGATCGCCGCGCCGCGCGACGCCGCGAACGCGGGCACGCGCGCGGCCCTCGAGGCGCACTTCCGCAGCACCGACGACGCGGTGGTCGCGCGCGTGCGGCACGTGCTGCAGCGCGCGCGCGACATGCTCGACGCGCGGCAGCGCGACCCGAGCTCGATCGTCTGCAACAGCGCCGACGACCGCCGCTGCAACTCGTTCGACGCCATCGCGCGCGGCGACACGATCAGCCTGTGCCCCGGCTTCTTCGGCGACGACCGCCAGGACCAGGCCACCTTGCTCGTGCACGAGGTCGTGCATGCGCTGCCCGACACCGACGACGACCCGCACATCCCCGATCGCGCGTACGCCCGCGACCGCATGCTGCGCCAGCTCACCACCGACGAGGCGGTGAACAACGCCGAGTCGTACTCGATGTTCGTGCAGGAGATCGCCACCGGCAGCGAGGTCCGCGGCACGCCGCCGGAAGACGACATCGAGGACTGCCCGCGCGCCACGCGCCAGGCGATCGAGCGCTCGCTCGCGCTCGGGCAGCGCTGGACCAGCATCGCCGCCATGGCGGCGAGCTCGCGCAGCGACCGCGCGATGTTCACCACGCACCTCGGCGACGCCGAGCCGGCCACCGTCGAGGCCGCCGAGCGCCTGTACTCGCGCATGAAGCGCCGGCTGTACCGTCCGGTCGACGTGCGCTGCGACGACCCCGCGTCGTCGAGCTGCAGCAGCGACCGGCGCGCGTGGGCGCAGCGCGGCGACGACCGCAGCGGCACCGGCGCCGGCATCGGCGCGGGGGTCGGCGCGCTGGTCGGCCTGATCGGTGGCATCGCGGCGGGCATCGCGGCCGCGCCGATCATCGGCGCGGGCCTGGCCGTGCTGCTCGGGGCCGGCGTCACGGCGCTCGGCGCCTTGCTCGGCGCGGCGATCGGCGGCCTCATCGGCTGGGCCACCTCGACACCCGCCGCCGTGCACGTCTGCCCCGACTGGATCTCGCTGCCCGACGAGGGCGCGCGCACCGAGTCGCTGCTCGCCGCGGTGTACGAGACCTACGGCGACGTCGACGCCGACCGCGCGCGCCGCCACGCGGCGCTCGCGCATGCGCTGCACGACGACTTTCCCGGCCGCGCGCCGGCCGCCACCGCGCCGCGCCGCACTCCGGCACCCGCCAGCACACCGGCCACGCCATGAGCACGCCGTCGTCTCACCGCAGCAGCGCCGATGCGGCATCGCCGCGCGCGGCGGCCACGACCCGTCGCCTGCAGCGCGCCTGCGCCTGCAAGGGTGCGGGCCGCAGTGCGGGCCACGGCAAGGACGACTGCCCCGCCTGCGGCGGCCGGCGCGCGCAGCGCAGCGCCGAAGGCGCCGCGGCGCCGCACGCGCAGGCACCGGTCGCCGCGTCGACGACGCCGGGCGCGCTCGAGCGCGGCGGACGTCCGCTCGGCGCCGGTCTGCGCACGCGGCTGGAGCCGCTGTTCGGCACCGGCTTCGGCGACGTGCGCGTGCACGACGACGCCGCGAGCCACGGCCACGCGCGGGCGCTGAACGCGCAGGCCTTCACCTGGGGCCAGCACGTGCACTTCGGCGCCGGCCACTACCGGCCGCACACGCGCGACGGCCTGCACCTGCTCGCGCACGAGCTCGCGCACACGGTGCAGCAGCGCGGCAGCGTCGCGCAGGCGGCGGCGTCGACGCTCGACGTCGACGCGCCCGACTCGCCGGCCGAGCGCGCCGCCGACGCGCACGCCGACGCCGTGGTGGCCGGCCGCGCGACGCGCGTGCAGGCCGGTGGCGCGGGCCCCGGCAGCCCGCTCGCGCGACGCGTGCAGCGACGCTGGGACGCGCCGCGCCCGGGCGACTGCGCCGACGTGTCCGAGGACCGCTGGATCCGCAAGGTGGTGGTCGAGCAGGAGACGCCGCAATCGGTCACCTTGCACTGGAGCGACGGCACGCTCGAGACCGCGGGCTGCTCGACCGGCAAGGGCCACTGCTGCGTCGACACGCCCGACGGCGTGACCTGCGACCGCGAACGCTCGCGCACGAACGGCAGCAACTGCACGCCGATCTCGTCGGGCGCCGAGTTCCCCATCAGCGACCGTCGGCGCGTGCACAACGGCTGGAACTTCTGGAACACCTTCGTGCCCTCGCGCGGCATCGCGCTGCACGAGTACCCCACCGTCGACGGCACGCCGCTGTCGCACGGCTGCGTGCGGCTGGCGCCGGACACCGCGCGCCACA
>CAZFET010000167.1:0-7944 GCA_964517545.1 uncultured Burkholderiaceae bacterium | reverse complement strand
GGCGTGGAGTCGATGTCGCGCGTGCCGATCGGCTCGGACGGCGGCGCGTGGTCGCAGGACCCGCAGACCAGCCTCGACACCGCGTTCGTGCCGCAGGGCATCGGCGCCGACCTGATCGCCACGCTCGAAGGCTTCTCGCGCGAGACGGTCGACGCCTATGCGCTGGAGTCGCAGCGCCGCGCCGCCGCGGCGCAGCGCGAAGGGCGCTTCGACCGCTCGGTGGTGCTGGTGACCGACGCGATCGGGCTGCCGATCCTCGAGCGCGACGAGTACCTCAAGCCGCACACCACGGCCGAGGGCCTGGCCGCGCTGAAGCCGGCCTTCGCGCAGCTCGGCGAGCTGGGCTTCGACGCGGTGGCGATCTCGCGCTATCCGCAGGTCGAGCGCATCGAGCACGTGCACACCGCGGGCAACTCCTCGGGCATCGTCGACGGCGCCGCCGCGGTGCTGGTCGGCCACGAGCGCAAGGGCCGCGAACTCGGGCTCGAGCCGCGCGCGCGCATCGTCGCCACCGCGCTGTCGGGCGCCGACCCGACCATCATGCTCACCGGCCCGATGCCGGCCACGCGCAAGGCGCTGGCCAGGGCCGGCCTGACGGTCGACGACATCGACCTGTTCGAGGTGAACGAGGCCTTCGCTGCGGTGCCGCTGCGCTTCATGAAGGAGATGCGCGTGCCGCACGAGAAGGTGAACGTCAACGGCGGCGCCATCGCGCTGGGCCACCCGCTCGGCGCCACCGGCGCGATGCTGCTGGGCACCTTGCTCGACGAGCTCGAGCGCCGGCGCCTGCGCTACGGCCTGGTCACGCTGTGCGTGGGCGGCGGCATGGGCATCGCCACCGTGGTCGAGAGCCTGCGATGAGCGAGGCGGGCTTCACGACCCTGCGCCTCGAGCTCGGCGCCGACGGCATCGCGACCGTCACCTTCGACGAGCCGGGCTCGCCGGTCAACACGATGAGCCTCGCGTGGCAGGCCGACATCGCCGGCCTGGCCGAGCGGCTGGCGGCGCTGAAGCCGTCGCTGCGCGGCGTGATCCTCGCGTCGGCCAAGAGCACCTTCTTCGCCGGCGCGCAGCTGCAGCTCGTGATGCGCATGAGGCCGGCCGACGCGCCCGAGGTGTTCGCGAGCGTCGAGCGCCTCAAGCGCGCGTTCCGCCGCATCGAGACCCTGGGCGTGCCGGTGGTCGCGTGCCTCAACGGCGCGGCGCTCGGCGGTGGCTGGGAGGTCGCGCTCGCGGCGCACGCGCGCATCGCGCTCGACGATCCGCGCACGCGCTTCGGCACGCCCGAGGTCACGCTCGGGCTGATCCCGGCCGCATCGGGCATCACCAAGACCGTGCGCCTGCTCGGGCTGATGGGCGCGCAGCCCTATCTGATGGAAGGCAGGCTGTTCTCGCCGGCCGAGGGCCGCGAGCTCGGGCTCGTCGACGAACTGGTGAGCGACGCTTCGCAGCTCGACGCGCGGGCGCGCGCGTGGATCGCGGCGCATCCCGATGCGGTGCAGCCCTGGGACCGCAAGGACTGGCGCATGCCCGGCGGCACCCCGTCGAACCCGAAGATCGCGCAAGGCCTGGCGGCGGCGCCGGCCCTGCTCGCGAAGAAGACGCGCCACCTGTACCCCGCGCCCGAGGCCTGCCTCGCCGCGATGGTGGAAGGCGCGCAGGTCGACTTCGACACCGCGCTGCGCATCGAGTCGCGCCACCTCGCCCGCCTGATGACCGGCGAGGTCGCGCGCAACATGATCAGCGCGTTCTTCTTCGACCTGAACGCCATCAAGGCGGGGCGCTCGCGCCCGGCCGGCGTGCCGCGCTGGCAGCCGTCGCGCGTGGGCATCCTCGGCGCCGGCATGATGGGCGCGGGCATCGCGCACGCGTGCGCCTCGCGCGGCATCGCGTGCGTGCTGAAGGACGTGAGCCGCGACAAGGCCGAGGCCGGCCGCGAGCACTCGCGCCGGCTCGCCGCCGCGCGCGTGGCCAAGGGCCGCATGAGCGAGGCCGAGCAGGCCGCGCTGCTCGCGCGCATCGTGCCCACGGCCGACGCGGCCGACCTGCAGGGCTGCGACCTGATCGTCGAGGCGGTGTTCGAGCAGCGCGCGCTGAAGGCGCAGGTCACGCGCGAGGCCGAGCCGATGCTGGCCGAGGGCGGCATCTTCGCGTCGAACACGTCCACCTTGCCGATCAGCGGGCTGGCCGAGGCGTCGGCGCGGCCCGCGAAGTTCGTCGGGCTGCACTTCTTCTCGCCGGTCGACCGCATGCCGCTGGTGGAGATCATCCGCGGCCGGCTCACCGACGACGAGACCGTCGCGCGCGCCTACGACACCGTGCTCGCGCTCGGCAAGACGCCGATCGTCGTGAACGACTCGCGCGGCTTCTTCACCAGCCGCGTGTTCGGCAGCTACGTGATGGAGGGCGCCGCGATGCTCGACGAGGGCATCCCCGCGGCGGTGATCGAGAACGCGGCCGTCGCCGCCGGCATGCCCGTCGGTCCGCTGGCCGTGATGGACGAGACCTCGCTCGCGCTGTCGGTACACGTGCTCGACCAGACGCGGGCCGACTTCGCGGCCGAGGGCAAGGTGTACGAGGCGTCGCGCGGCGAACGGCTGGTCGAGCGCATGGTCAAGGAGTTCGGCCGCCGGGGCCGCGCCGACGCGAAGGCCGGCGGCGGCGGGTTCTACGACTATCCCGACGGCGCGCCCAAGCGCCTGTGGCCGCGGCTGAAGGAGCTGTTCGAGAAGCCCGGGCTCGCGTGGGACCTGCCGACCCTGAAGGACCGCCTGCTGTACCGGCAGGCGGTCGAGACCGCGCGCTGCCTGCACGAGGGCGTGCTGACGAGCGTGCACGACGCCAACATCGGCAGCCTGTTCGGCATCGGCTTCCCGGCCTGGACGGGCGGGGCGCTGCGCTTCGTCTACGCCGACGAGGCGCGCTTCTTCGCGCGCGCCGCCGCGCTGGCCGCGACCTTCGGGCCGCGCTTCGCGGTGAGCGACGCGGTGCGCGCGACGCTCGAGCGGCATCGGCCCGTCTACGACTGAGCCCGCGGCGGCGCCGGTCGGCGACGCGGGTGCCCGCGGGCGACCGCACCCGGCCCATGCTGCTTTGTCCTATTGACATGACAATAGGCGCATCCCTAGCATGCCGCCCAGCCGACCGTCGAGCGACATGTCCGAGCCGCTGCCCGTGCCCAAGTACCACCAGGTCTACCTGGTGCTGCGCGAGCAGATCGCCGAGGGTCGCTTCGCCGCCGGTGTGCCGCCCGAGCTGCAGCTGGTGCAGCAGTTCGGCGTCTCGCGCATCACGGTGCGCCGTGCGCTGGAGCAGCTGCGCCGCGACGGGCTGATCACGCGCGCGCCGGGGCGCGGCACGCACCCCATCGCGCGTGCGCGTCCGGCGGCCGACGGCCGCGCCCGCGGGCGGGCCGCGGCGGCGCCCGAGCGCGCCCACCTGTCGGGCCTGCTCGAGAACCTCGTGAGCATGGGCCTGAAGACCAGCGTGAAGGTGCTCGAGGTCGCCACCGTCGCCGCCACGCACGACGTCGCGCAGGCGCTCGGTCTTGCCGACGGCGCGCCGGTGCAGAAGGCGGTGCGCGTGCGCTCCACGCGCGAGGGTCCGCTGTCGCACATCACCACCTGGGTGCCGGCCGACCTGGCGCGCGGCTTCGGCCGGCGCGAGCTGGCGAAGGAGCCGATCCTCGTGCTGCTCGAGCGCGCCGGCGTGCGCGTGGGCACGGCCACGCAGAAGATCGGCGCGAAGCTCGCCGACAGCGTGGTGGCGCCGCACCTGGGCGTGGCCGTGGGCTCGGCGCTGCTGGCCGTGCGACGCCTGATCTTCGACGTCGACGGCCGGCCGGTGCAGTGGCTGCACGGGCTGTACCGCCCCGACCGCTACGAGTACGAGATGCAGCTGTCGCGCGTGGGCACCGTCGACGCGCGCATCTGGGTGAGCCGCGACACGACGGCCCCGTTCAAGTGACCGATCCCCGACCCTTCCAACGCCGCAAGGAGATGTCCCGATGAGCACCCGTCGCACGTTCCTCAAGCAGGGCGCCGCCGTCTCGGCGCTCGGGCTGCCGCTGGTGGGCGGCGCGCAGCCGGCGCCGGTCAAGGTCGGCGTGCTGCACCCGGTGACCGGCGCGCTCGCGTTCTCGGGCCAGCAGTGCCGCGAGGGCGCGCTGATGGCGATCGACGACATCAACGCCGCCGGCGGCATCAAGTCGATGGGCGGCGCGAAGCTGCAGGCGCTGCTCGGCGACGCGCAGTCCACGCCGCAGGCCGGCGCCGCCGAGGTGGAGAAGATGAACGAGGCCGGCGTGTCGGCCATCGTCGGTGCGTTCGCCTCGGCGATCTGCCTGGCCACCACGCAGGCCGCGGCCAAGTACAACCTGCCGCACGTGGTGGACGTCGGCGTGGCCGACCAGATCGTCGAGCGCGGGCTGAAGAACACCTTCCGCTTCGGCCCGGGCTACCGCACCTGCGCGCAGGTGGCGGTGAACAACCTGCACGTGCTCAACGTCGCGGCGGGCCGCCCGGCGAAGAGCGTGATGATCATCCACGAGGAGAGCCTGTTCGGCAGCGGCACCGCGAACCTGCTGTCGCGCGAGCTGCCCGGCTACGGCTTCGAGGTGAAGGAGGTCGTCAAGCACGCCAACCCCACGCGCGACTTCAACAACATCGTGCTGCGCATGAAGGCGGTGAACCCCGACATCGTGATTCCCGCCAACTACTACAACGAGTACGCGCTGCTGGTGCGCACGATGAACCAGCAGAAGCTGAGCCCGAAGGCCATCTACTCGGTGCTCGGCGGCGCGGCGTCGAGCTACAAGTTCCTGAAGGAGTTCCCCGACGCGGCCGACGGCATCATCGACTGCAACCACTGGTTCAATCCGAAGGACAAGCGCACCGCCGCGCTGCGCAGGCGCGTCGAGGCCAAGGGCTTGTTCTTCACGTACGAGATCTTCAACACCTACACCGCGACGATGCTGCTGGCCGATGCGCTGAACCGCGCGAAGAGCGCCGACCGCGCGGCCATCATCGACGCACTCGAGAAGAGCACCTTCGCCGACCACTTCATGCCCTACGGCCCGACGAAGTTCGTCAACGGCCAGAACCAGGGCGCGCAGCCGCTGATGACGCAGGTGCTCAAGGGCGACATCCGCGTGATCGTGCCGCGCGACTACCGCGAGGCCGACCCGGTGTTCCCGCTCAAGGCCTGAGGCGCCGGCCGGCGGTGCAGGCGTGTTCGACGCGACGATCCTCTTTCCGTCGGTGCTCAACGGCCTTACCACGGGGGCCGTGTACGCACTGGTGGCGCTGGGCCTGACCCTGATCTACGGCGTGCTGCACATCATCAACTTCGCGCATGGCGCGTCGCTGATGGTGGCGCTGTACGCCGTGTACTGGCTCAAGTCGCGCTTCGGCCTCGACCCGTACCTCGCGCTGCCGCTCGTGGTGCCGGCGATGTTCGCGCTCGGCTACGCGCTGCAGCGCTTCATCGTCAACCGCGCGAGCCACGGCAAGGACGAGAACATCCTGCTGGTCACGCTCGGGCTGGCCATCGTGATGGAGAACCTCGCGCTGCTCGTGTTCAAGAGCGACACGCGCACGATCGACACGCCCTACACCCTGGCCACCGTGGCGATCGGGCCGGCGATGATCGCGGTGCCCAAGCTGCTGGCCTTCGCCGGCGCGCTGGCGGCCGCGGCCGCGCTGCTGCTCGTGGTGGGCCGCACCGACCTCGGCCGCGCGATCCGCGCCGTCGCCAAGGAGAAGCAGGGTGCGCGGCTCGTCGGCATCGACGTCGACCACGTCTACGCGATGAGCTTCGGCCTCGGCCTCGCGTGCCTCGGCGCGGCGGCGTGCTTCCTGCTGCCGGCCTACTACGTGAACCCGCAGGTCGGCTCCGGCTTCGTGCTGATCGCCTTCACCATCGTCGTGCTCGGCGGCATGGGCAGCTTCGCCGGCGCGCTGCTGGGCGGGCTGCTGATCGGCGTGGTGGAGTCGCTGGGCGGGCTGATGCTCGGCGAGTCGCTCGGCCAGGTGGGCATCTTCGCGATCTTCATCGCGGTGCTGCTGCTGCGCCCGCAGGGCCTGTTCGGCGCGAGGGTCTGAGCGGTGCGCGCCGACCTGCTGTCGATCGCCGCCTTCGCGCTCGCCGTGGCCGCCGTGCCGCTGCTCACCGCGTCGGGCGTGGTGCTCACGTTCCTGATGATGACCCTGTACGCCGCGCTGCTCGCCGCCGCGTGGAACGTGCTGGGCGGCTACGGCGGGCAGTTCTCGTTCGGCCACGCGCTGTTCTTCGGCACCGGCGCCTACGTGCAGGCCATCGCGCAGCTGCAAGGCGGGCTGAACCCCTGGCTCGCGCTGGTGCTGGCCTGCGCGAGCGCGGGTGCGGTGGGCGTGTTCGTCGGCGCGCTGTCGTTCCGCTACGGGCTCAAGGGCTCGTACTTCGCGCTGGTGACCCTGGCTTTCGCCGAGGTGTTCCGCATCGTCGCGCTGTCGGTGCCGTTCACCGGCGCCGGGGTCGGGCTGATGCTGCCGCTCGCGCCGGGCGCCGCGAACTTCCAGTTCGCCGACCGCGCCGGCTTCGTGTGGACCATGCTCGGCTTCGTGGTGGCCGCACTGCTCGTGACCAGCTGGCTGCGCCACTCGCGCTTCGGCGCGCAGTTGCAGGCCGTGCGCGACAACGAGGACGCCGCGCGCGCGGTCGGCGTGAGCCCGCTGCGCGTGAAGCTCGGCGCCATCGCGCTGTCGAGCGTGCCGACCGGCGCGGCCGGCGCGTTCTACCTGCAGGTGTTCCAGTACATCGACCCGGCCATCGCCTACGGGCCGGCGGTGTCGGTCGAGGCGCTGGTGGCCGCCATCGTCGGCGGCCTCGGCACCTTGTGGGGCCCGGTGCTCGGCGCCGCGCTGCTGCACGCGCTGGCCGAGGCCACGCGCAACCTGTTCGGCAGCCTGCCCGGCCTGAACATGGTGATCTACGGCAGCGTGCTCGTGCTGGTGGTGATGTTCGCGCCGCGCGGCGTGTTCGGCGCCGGCGAGTCGTTGCGCGATGCGTGGAGGCGCCGGTGAACGCGCCGCCGGCCGCGCCGCTGCTCGACGCCTCGCAGGTGTCGGTCGCCTTCGGCGGACTGAAGGCGGTCGACGACGCCAGCCTCGCGTTGCGCGCCGGCGCGCTCGGCGCGCTGATCGGCCCCAACGGCGCGGGCAAGACCACGTTCTTCGCGGCGGTCTCGGGCTTCGTGCGGCCGCAGTCGGGCCGCGTGCTGTTCGACGGCACCGACGTGACCGGCTGGCCGGCCGAGCGCATCGCCCGCGCGGGCATGGCGCGCACCTTCCAGATCGTGCAGCCGTTCGCCGCGCAGACGGTGCGCGAGAACATCGCCGTCGGCGCGCACCTGCACGAGCCGCGGCGCGCCGCCGCGCTGGCCGCGGCCGAGCGCGTGGCCGCGCGCGTGGGCCTCGCGCAGCAGCTCGACAAGCGCGCGTCCGACCTCACGGTGGCCGGCCGCAAGCGGCTCGAGCTCGCCCGCGCGCTGGCCACGCGCCCGCGCCTGCTGCTGCTCGACGAAGTGCTGGCCGGCCTCAACCCGCAGGAGGTCGCGCAGATGATCCCGGTGATCCGCGGCATCCGCGATTCGGGCGTGACGGTGCTGATGATCGAACACGTGATGCAGGCCGTGATGAACCTGGCCGACGAGGTGTGGGTGCTGGCGCAGGGCCGGCTCATCGCGCACGGCACGCCGGCCGAGGTGACGCGCGACGCGCGCGTGGTCGAGGCCTATCTCGGGCACGGTGCGGCCGCACGGCTGCAGCGTGCGGCATGACGGCGCAGCGCGAGGCCCCGATGAACCGCTTGCTCGACGTCCGCGACCTGCGCGCCGGCTACGGCCGCCTCGAGGTGCTGCGCGGCGTGTCGATCGTGCTGGCCGAAGGCGAGATCGTCGCCGTGCTC
>CAZFET010000166.1:0-7968 GCA_964517545.1 uncultured Burkholderiaceae bacterium | reverse complement strand
CCAGCGCGGCGCGCAGCTGGTAGACGTGGGCGAGCACCTGGGCGACCGCGCCGAACAGGCGCGCCGGGATCTCGCGGTCGAGCTCGGCGTGCGCGTACAGCGCGCGCGCCAGCGGCGGCGCCTGCAGCACCGGCACCTGCGCGCCGCGCGCGAGGTCGCGGATGCGCAGCGCCATCAGGTCGGCGCCCTTGGCCACCACGCGCGGCGCGGCCATCGTGGCCTCGTCGTACTTCAGCGCGACCGCGTAGTGCGTCGGGTTCATCACCACCAGGTCGGCCTTCGGCACCGCGGCGAGCATCCGGCGGTTCGCCATCTCGCGCATGCGCGCGCGCACCTTGGCCTTGATCTCGACCTGGCCCTCGAGCTCCTTGTGTTCCTGCTTGGCTTCCTGGTGGCTCATGCGCAGACGCCTGGCGTGCAGCAGGCGCTGCAGCGGCACGTCGACCGAGGCGAAGGAGGCCAGCGCCAGCAGCATCAGCAGCAGGCCGCCGGCGATCGCGCCGGCGGTGTGGCTCACCGCCGCCGGCAGCGGCAGGCCGAGCGCGGCGCCGAAGTCCTCGACGTGGCTGCGCAGGTACAGCGCGCCCACCACGCCCAGCACCAGCGCGAGCAGGCAGCTCTTGAGCGCCACGCCGACCTGCTGCATCGACACCAGGCGGCCGGCGCCGGCGATCGGATCGAGCCGCTCGAACTTCGGCACGAGCGCCTTCCAGCTCCACACCCAGCCGCCGGAGGCGACGGCCGCGCCGAGCGCCACCAGCGCGAGCACGAGCCCGACCGGTGCAGCCACCATCAGCAGCGCGTGCGCCGCCTCGGCCAGCTGGCGCAGCATCGCGTCGGGCTCGGCCAGGGTGCGCGCATCGAAGCGCAGGCCGTGCTTCAGCGTGTCGGCGAGCAGGCGCGAGGCCGCGGGCGCGAAGGCGATCAGCAGCGCGAGCCCGGCGCCGATGGCCGCGACGTGCGAAAGATCACGCGAGCGCGCGACCTGGCCTTCCTCGCGCGCTTTCTGGAGCTTGCGCGCGGAGGCTGGCAGGTGGCGGTCTTGCGTGCTGGTGTCGGCCATCGTGAAACCCGTGGGTGGGCTTCACGATTCTTCCGGGGCGGGCCGCCGACTTGAGCGGGAAAAGCAGGGCGTTCCGGGTGCTGTCTTCGGGCGCGGCGCCGCGCCGGCGCGGGCGCGCTCAGAACCCCAGCGACGCGAGCAGGTCGTCGACCTCGCCCTGGTTCTGGACCACGTCGGTGCGGCCGGCCGGGTTCACCACCGGGCCGTTCAAGGTGGCCGGCAGGGCGGGGCGCGGATGCACCTCCTCGGGGGCGGCCTGCACCAGCAGCTTGAGCAGGCTGTCCTCCAGATCGACCGCGAGCGCGACCACGCGCGCGACCACCTGGCCGGTGAGGTCGTGGAAGTCCTGCGCCAGCATGATCTCGGTGAGCGCCTGGTCGATGCGCGCCGTGCGCGCCTCGACGTCGCCGACGAAGTTCATCACCGCGCCGCCGGCCACCGCGCGCACCGGGTCGGCCACCAGCGCGTCGGCCAGGCGGCGCGTCGCGGCGGCGATCTGCGAGTGCTCGGCCGGCGCGCAGTCCACGAGGTTGAGCACCTTGTCGGCCGCCTCGCCGGTCTTGGCGGCGATGTAGCCCAGCCGGCTGCGCGCGTCGGGCAGCCCGTCGGCGGCGGCCTGCAGCTGCGGCATGACGCCGAGCTGCTGCAAGGTGTCGTGCAGCTGGCGCGTCAGGTGGCCGAGCTGCCGGTAGATCTCGGGCGCCGCGGGCGCGTGCCCGGCTGCGGGCCCGTGTGCGGGCGTGGGCAGCGTCGCCGCCGTCGCGTCGTGGTGGTTCATGCGAGGCTCCGTCAGGCCGTGGCGGCGAGCTTCTGCAGGATCTTGGTGACCTTTTCCTCGAGGGTCGCCTTGGTGAACGGTTTGACGATGTAGCCCGCCGCGCCGCTCTGCGCGGCCAGCACGATGTCTTCCTTGCGCGCTTCGGCGGTGACCATCAGCACGGGGATGTGCTTGAGCGCGTCGTCGGCCTTGATGGCCTTGAGCAGCTCGAAGCCGTTCATGTTGGGCATGTTGATGTCGCTGACCACGAAGTCGAACGGCTGGTTGCGCAGCATGTTCAGCGCGATCGCGCCGTCCTCGGCCTCGTCGGCCTGGTGGCAGCCCATCTCCTTGAGCAGGCCGCGCACGATGCGACGCATCGTCGAGAAGTCGTCGACGATCAGGAACTTCAGGTCTTGGGGCTGGCTCATCGGGACTGCCTACTGCTCGGTGCGGACTGCGGACGACGGGTTGCTGATGCCGTTATCGGCCGGCGCCGGCGGAAGTTGAGTGCGCCGGGCCCGTCGGCACGATCGCCGGCGCGATGTTCGGCGCGATCGACGGTGCCGGCTCCTCCGCGGGCAGCACGGTGTCGGCGTCCATGCGGAAGAAGCGGTCCTCGGCCTCGCGGTTCATCACGATGATGCTGATGCGCCGGTTCATCGGCGCCAGCGGGTCGGCGCGGTCGAACGGCACGCTCGCGGCCAGCCCCTGCACGCGCAGCACGCGGCCGTCGGGCAGGCCGCCGGTCACCAGCTCGCGGCGCGACGCGTTGGCGCGGTCGGCCGACAGCTCCCAGTTGCCGTAGCCTCGGTCGCCGCCCGCGAACGGCGCGGCGTCGGTGTGGCCCTCGAGCGTGAGCCGGTTCGGCACCTCGGCGAGCATCGAGCCGATCTCCTGCAGCAGGTCGCGCATGTACGGCTGCACGATCGCCGAGCCGCTGGCGAACATCGGGCGCTGCTGCTCGTCGACGATCTGGATGCGCAGCCCGTCGCGCGTCATGTCCAGCCGGATCTGCGAGGCGATGGCGGCAAAGCGCGGGCTCGACTTGAGATGGCGCTCGACCTTGTCGCGCAGCTCCTGCAGCCGCGCTGACTCGGCGCGCAGCTGCTCGGCCTTCAGCGCCTGCAGGTTGATGGTCTTGCGCGGCGCCTCGATGTCGCCGCCCTTCACCTGGCCCGTCGTGCGCGACAGGTCCTGCCCGCCGCCCTTGACCACGTGCGACGAGTCGCCCGCGCCGGAGCCGCCGGACAGCAGCGCGATCTTCAGCGGCGACGTGAAGTAGTCGGCGATGCCCTTCTTGTCGCCCTCGGTGGTGGAGCCGAGCAGCCACATCAGCAGGAAGAAGGCCATCATCGCCGTCACGAAGTCGGCGTACGCGATCTTCCACGCGCCGCCGTGGTGGCCGTGGCCGCCCTTCTTGATGCGCTTGACGATGATGGGCTGCAGCTTCTTCGCGTCGCCGGCCATGCTGGGGCTCCCGTTGGATCAGCGGCGCGGCCTCAGGCCGGCTTCTTGCCCTTGACGTGGCCTTCGAGCTCGCTGAAGGTCGGGCGCTCGGTCGAGTACAGGACCTTCCGGCCGAACTCGATGGCGACCTGCGGCGCGTAGCCCTGCATCGACGCGAGCAAGGTGGTCTTCACGCACTGCAGCTCCTTGGTGCCTTCGTCGACCTTCTGCTCCATCAGGCCGGCCAGCGGCTCGAAGATGCCGTAGCTCAGCAAGATGCCGAGGAAGGTGCCCACCAGCGCCGAGCCGATCATCGCGCCCAGCACCGCCGGCGGCTGGCCGACCGAGCCCATCGTGTTCACCACGCCGAGCACGGCGGCCACGATGCCGAAGGCCGGCAAGCCGCCGGCCAGTCGCTGCACGGCCGCCACCGGCGCGTGCGCCTCGTGGTGATGCGTGTCGATCTCGCTGTCCATCAAGGTCTCGATCTCGTGCGCGTTCAGGTTGCCCGAGACCATCATGCGCAGGTAGTCGGTGATGAACTCGACCACGTGGTGGTCGGAGCCGACGGTCGGGTACTTCTTGAACAGCGGCGACTCGTGCGGGTTCTCGACGTCGTTCTCGATCGACATCAGGCCCTCCTTGCGGGCCTTCTGCAGGATGTCGTACAGCAGCGCCATCAGCTCCATGTAGCGCGCCTTGGTGTACTTGCTGCCCTTGAAGCACGCCGCCAGCGAACCCAGGGTCGCCTTCAGCACCTTGGACTGGTTGGTCGCGACGAACGCGCCGATGGCCGCGCCCATGATCGTGGTCATCTCGAACGGCAGGGCCTTCAGCACGACGCTGATGTTGCCGCCGTGCACGATGAACACGCCGAACACGCACGCGAGCGCGACGACCCAGCCGATGATGACGAACATGATGGTTGGCGAATGACCGATGCTTCCGCCCGTTATCGGCCGGCTCCAACGCCACTTGAGAAGGCGCGGCCGACGTTGAAGGGGCCCCTTTCGCGGACACCTTGCCGTTGAAGTTCTACCCGCCCGAGAACGTCGGCCCGCGCGCGTCCGCGAGAGGTCGTCCACTCCATTTGCTTGCTCGCGATGGCACCTTCTGCTGATAGACTTTAGCCTGCTTTAATCGACTTGAAGCGCTTCCAGCTGGCAGGCGCGGATGCCATGACCACAGAACCGTGGGTTTCGGTCGAGCAAGTCGCCCAGCACCTGGGCGTAGCCAAGGACACCATCTACCGTTGGCGCGAGCACCGGGGGTTGCCGGCGCATCGCGTCGGGCGTCTGTGGAAGTTCAAGCTCTCCGAGGTGGACGACTGGGTCCGTGCCAGGGGCGCGGATGAATCGGTGCAAGAGGCGGGTGATACCAGATGAATGCGGGTGGAGGGCAGGCCGAGTGAGTCTGGAAGGTCAACTGCTCGACTGCAAGTCACTGCGTACGGTCACTGGCAGGACTGCGGATTGGGACGGACTCGCCAAAGACTGCGTGGCCTTCGCCAACTCGACAGGTGGCCGCCTGCTGATCGGTGTCGAAGACGGCGAGAGTGAGCCGCCTGCACATCAGCGCATAGCCTCCGAACTGCCCGACACGGTGTGCCGCAAGCTCGCCGAGCGCACCGTCAACGTCGCGGCGTTACCCCAGTTGCTCACGGCCGACAACGGCGGCCAGTATCTCGAGCTGCGCATCCCGCGTGCCCAGGCCGTGGCCTCGACGACCGATGGCCGCTACTTCCTGCGCGTCGCCGACCAGAGCAAGCCGGTCACCGGCGACGATGTAATGCGCTTGGCCGCCGAACGTTCGGCGCTGCCTTGGGAGAGTCAGACGAACTTGGGCATCGCGGCCGGTGACGCCGACCAGGCCAAGCGCGACAAGCTCGTTCAAGCGCTGCGCGCCTCCGACCGAGTCAAAGCCTCGGTCAAGGAGAAGTCGGGCGATGAGTTGCTCGCCCACTACCAGCTCTCGCGCGATGGCCTGCTGACGAATCTGGGCGTGTTGTGCGTTGGCCGCCAATCGCACCGCGCGCAACTGCTCACGGCCCCCGTCATCCAGTTCATCAAGTACGACGAGCACGGCCAGAAGGTCAACAAGCTGGTGTGGGACGACCATACCCTCAGCGCCATCGAGTTGATCGAAGCCGTTTGGGACGAGGTGCCGGACTTCCGCGAGCGCTACGAGCTGCCTGATGGCCTGTACCGCCAGAACGTGCCTGCATTCGACGAGGTGGTCGTGCGCGAGCTGCTCGTCAATGCCCTGGTACACCGCCCCTACACGCAGCGCGGCGACATCTTTCTCAATCTTCACCCGGACGCGCTGGAGGTGGTGAATCCAGGGCCGCTGCCGCTCGGCGTCACGCCACAGAACGTGCTGCACACCACCGTGCGCCGCAACGAGCACTTGGCCCGCCTGTTCCACGACCTGAAGCTGATGGAACGTGAGGGTAGCGGCTTCGACAAGATCTTCGAGGTGCTGCTGTCGCAGGGCCGTCCCGCGCCGGAGCTGATCGAAACCCACGATCGCGTGCAGGTCACCGTGCGTCGCCGCATCCTCAAGCCCGAAGTCATCGACTTCATCGCCAAGGCCGACCAGACCTACCAGCTCACCCAGCGCGAGCGCATCGCCTTGGGCCTGCTGGCGCAGCACGACGCGCTGACCGCCCGCGAACTGGCGACCGGCCTTGAACTGCCAGCGGTCGAGGCACTCCAACCCTGGCTCAGGCGCCTGCTGGAATGGCAACTGGTGCAGAGTGTTGGCCGGACTCAGGCCACTCGCTATTTTGTCGATCCTGGCCTGTTGCGCACGCTCAACTTCGTGGGCGGCACCACGCTCAAACGCATCGAGCCGCATCGCCTGGCGGCGCTGATCGTCGAAGACCTGCAACGCTACCCGCGCTCGGCCATCAGTGAAATCCACCGGCGTGTCGGCGCCGAGCTCCACGCCAAGCAGATCAAGCGCACCTTGGACGAGCTCATCGAGCGTGGCCAAGTGCGGTTCGAAGGTGAAAAGCGCTGGCGGCGGTACTGGGCGGCGGCATGACCAAGCTATCGGACAACCGATGCCGTTTCGGCGATAGCTGGGCGATAGCGGATGGGCGATACGGCGGCGCCGGCCCCATGAGTCAAGGCGTTCTATCGACCACCGACGGTGCGCCGTGGACGATAGCCGCGCAAGCGAATTACAGGAGTCTCAGGGCGCGCTCATGAGCGCCAAACACCGGGTTGGGCGACAGGCCGGTGGGGTCGGTGAAGGCCAGGGCGTTGTTGAGGACGTAGGCGTAGCGGTTCAGGCTCTGGGTGTCGGCGGCGTCGGGCACGCCGGGGTCGGCGCTGGTGTGGCGCGCGACGATGGGGTCGTACAGGCGGGCGTTCATGTGCACCAGGCCGAGCTGGTCGAGGTGCTCGTGGCCGGTGTAGCCGGAGTGGTCGTGGGGGTTGGCCAGGCTGCCCCAGCCGGCGCCGGGATCGTCGCTGCCGTCGGGCTGGCGCCGGCGGCCCCAGGCGTCGTAGCTCAGGCGCTGCAGCACGGCCTGCGCGGCGTCGGCCAGGGCGATGGTCGAGCCGAGGTGGTCGCGCAGGCGCCAGCGGGGCTGGCGCGCGTCAAGAAGCTGCGGGACTGCGATTCAAGACCGCTGCCGACGCAGAGATCGAGCCGTCTTCAACGCCGCATAAGGACGCTATCGCCGCAGCGACCGTCGACGTCTGATCCCGCACCGCATTGAGAGGCCCGACTGTCGGGGAAATACTCAACCAGAACACGCAGATCAGCGTCTGCCGCGTCCTTCGGCAATCTTTAGCTTCTTGATCTCAGTCGGGCTTAGGCGTGATCGAATTCGCGCATACAGCTCAGCTGCTTTCGCATAATCACCCAAGCGAAACGCTTCTTCCGCTTGCGGCCGCACCTGCCTAGCAAGGCCGTCGACCCAATACTCTTCGATCCAGACCTTTCGCTTGTCGTCAAGCTTCGAGAAGAACTCCGGATCACCTTTGAGCGCTTCAACGCCATAGTGCTTCATCAGGGTGGACAACTCATCAATCGCCATGGCCACGCCTTCCGATGTGGATGCCATCAGGCTGCCGCAGTGCTTGGCTACTTCAGGACTTTGGGATCGCACGATCTCTGCCAGGGCATATTGTTTGCCCAGATACGAGATGTCAGCCCCAATTTCGTAGGACAGTCGACCATGGTGTACTAAGACTTCTACGTCGTCTTTTCGGTAACGGACAAGCGTTGGCAGTGAATCGGTTCTCACAAAACCAAGGTCGTGGAGAAACAAGAATGCTTTCTGCACTTCGCGTTCAAAGTTGAGCTTTCTCCGATCATCCAAAGACACGATGACCTCCTTCTGCCTCATGGTTTAGGCGGCATCCAGTAATTGGTCGCGCGATCAAACGTCCAGCCGCGATCTAGTAGCAGATTCCGCTCGGCGTTAAGGAATTGCCCGGTCGCATCTGACGGCGATGCGTCACGAATCGGCTTGCCGCGCCGCATCTCTTGACGCAAAACGCTGGAGTTCTGGCGCCAGTTCGCTCTTGGGCTCCCGAGGTTCGGCAAGCGATCGAGCAGCGACTTCTCACCCGGGCCAAGTCTCTGCAAGTCTTTGACTCTGCCGATGACCGTCGTCGTTTCCGCAGCTTGCTTCACCGCCGCCGCGCTGCGAAGCATAGCGACCGCGCTGACCGAGCGATACACC
>CAZFET010000165.1:289-7985 GCA_964517545.1 uncultured Burkholderiaceae bacterium | reverse complement strand
TTCTGGTCCGACACCTTCATGCCGCGGCGCACCGCGTGGATCATCCTGCACCACCGCCGCTACGAGGCCGACGCCGGCACGAGCTTCCGCGACCTGGTGATGTTCGGCCAGCCGACCGGCAACCTGCGCGGCTGGTGGGAGAGCGGCTTCGAGCGCACCGAGACCTATGCGGCGGTGTTCGCGCCCTACGGGCTGAAGTGGTTCCTCGACGGCATCGTGCGCGACGCGATGCGTCCGTACGGCTGCCTCGCGCTGATCCGCCGCCACGACCAGCCCGACTTCTCGGCGCGCGAGGAGGCGATCGTCGAGCGCGTGCTGCCGTACCTGGCGCACGCGCTGCGGCGCGAGGCGGCGCAGCCGTCGCGCTTCGTGCCGGCCGGGCGCTCGGCCATGATCGTGTGCGACGACGACGGCCGCGTGCTCGAGTGGTCGGAGCTGGCGCACCGGCTCGCGGTGTATGCGCTGGTCGAGCAGATCAACCTCGACGCCAAGGTCGAGCGCGACGACTTCGGCCAGATGCAGCAGGCGCTGCGCGAGATCGCGCGCGACATCGGCGCGCGTCTGCGCGGCGGCGACGAGCTGCCGCTGGTCGTGCGGCGCAACGGCTGGGGCGAGTTCGTGTTCCGCGGCTACCGGCTGCAGTCGGCCGACGGCGGCGTGGCGCGCGTGGGGCTGCTGGTCGAGCAGCTCGTGCCGTTGCAGGCGCACCTGCTGGGCCGCGTCAACGAGCTGCCGCTGTCGGCCCGGCAGAAGGACGTGGCGCTGCTCAGCGCGCAGGGGCTGAGCAACGCCGAGATCGCCGGGCGGCTGGGTGTCAGCCCCAACACCCTGAAGGACTACTTCAAGGCCATCTACCAGCGGCTGGGCATCAACAGCCAGCCGCAGCTGGTCGAGCGGCTGGGCGGCGGCGCGCCGGCGACCTGAGCCGCGGCCGCCGATTCCCCACCGCGGCGGGATGCGCGGCCGGCGCGCGGCGGCCTACCGTCGCCCCGCATGGACCTGCAGGACGCCGTCGGCTACCTGGCTTCGGCGCTGGTGCTCGCCACCTTCTGCATGCGCGACATGGCCGCGCTGCGCGTGCTGGCGATCGCGAGCAACCTCGCCTTCATCGCGTACGGCGCGCTGGCCGGCATCGGCCCGGTGCTGCTGCTGCACGCGCTGCTGCTGCCGCTCAACGCGGTGCGCCTGGCGCAGGCGGCGTGGCCGAATCTTCGGCGGCCGAGGCCGCGTCGATCCGACGAAGTGTCGGACCCCCGACCCCAAAGCCCGTGAAGGCTTCACCGGCACCGCCGATACAGTGACGCCCGAATCCGGAGGGCGACATGAAGGTCCTGGTGCTCGGCAGCGGTGTCATCGGCACGTCGATCGCGTACTACGCGGCCAAGGCCGGCCACGAGGTGACCGTGGTCGACCGGCAGCCCGGCCCGGCGCTGGAGACGAGCTTCGCCAATGCCGGCGAGGTGTCGCCCGGCTATTCGGCGCCGTGGGCCGGCCCGGGCATCCCGGTCAAGGCGATCAAGTGGATGCTGATGCGGCACAGCCCGCTGGTGATCTGGCCGCTGCTCGATCCGGCCATGTGGCGCTGGGGCGCCGCGATGCTCGCCAACTGCACCGAGCGCGCCTACGCGCTCAACAAGAGCCGCATGGTGCCCATCGCCGAGTACAGCCGCGACTGCCTGAAGGCGCTGCGCGCCGAGACCGGCATCGCGTACGACGAGCGTGCGCTCGGCACCTTGCAGCTGTTTCGCACGCACAAGCAGCTCGACGCGACGGCCAAGGACATCGAGGTGCTGAAGCAGTACGGCGTGCCGTACGAGGTGCTCGACCGCGCGGGCTTCGTGAAGGTCGAGCCCGCGCTCGCGCTCACGCAGCACAAGTTCGTCGGCGCGCTGCGCCTGCCCGGCGACGAGACCGGCGACTGCTTCGTGTTCACCAACCGGCTGGCCGAGATGGCGCGCGCGCTCGGCGCGCAGTTCCGCTTCGGCGTGAGCATCGAGTCGATCGAAGCGTCGGGCGCGCACGTGAGCGGCGTGCGCACGAGCGCCGGCCTGCTCACGGCCGATCGCTACGTGGTGGCGCTGGGCAGCTGGTCGCCGCTGCTGCTGAAGCCGCTGGGCCTGCGCCTGCCGGTCTATCCGGTCAAGGGCTACTCGATCACGCTGCCGATCGTCGACGCGCGGCACGCGCCGGAGTCGACCATCATGGACGAGACGCACAAGGTCGCGGTCACGCGCCTGGGCGATCGCATCCGCGTCGGCGGCACGGCCGAGCTCGCGGGCTACAGCCTGAGGCTGCGCGAGGCGCGCCGCGCGACGCTGGAGCACGTGGTGACCGATCTGTTCCCGCAGGGCGGCGACGTGTCGAAGGCGAGCTTCTGGTGCGGCCTGCGCCCGATGACGCCGGACGGCACGCCCATCGTCGGGCCCACGCCGATCGACAACCTGCTCACCGCCACCGGCCACGGCACGCTGGGCTGGACCATGGCCGCCGGCACCGGGCGCGTGATCGCCGACCTCGTCTCGGGCCGCAAGCCCGAGATCGATCTCGACGGGCTGACGCTCGCGCGCTACCGGCGCTGAGCGCGGCCGCTGCGGGACGCGCCCGGGCGCGTCCCTAGAATCCCCGCCCATGGCAAGCAAGCAAGGGCGATACGCCGAGGACTCGATCCGCGTCCTCAAGGGCCTCGAGCCCGTCAAGCAGCGGCCGGGCATGTACACCCGCACCGACAGCCCGCTGCACATCATCCAGGAAGTCATCGACAACGCCGCCGACGAGGCGCTGGCCGGGCACGGCCGGCGCATCGCGCTGACCCTGCACGCCGACGGCTCGGTGAGCGTCGAGGACGACGGCCGCGGCATCCCGTTCGGACTGCATCCCGAGGAGCAGGTGCCGGTGGTCGAGATCGTCTACACGCGGCTGCACGCGGGCGGCAAGTTCGACAAGGGCGCGGGCGGCGCGTACAGCTTCTCCGGCGGCCTGCACGGCGTCGGGGTGAGCGTGACCAACGCGCTGGCCAGGCGGCTGGCGGTCACGGTCTACCGCGACGGGCAGGTCGCGACCGTCGCCTTCGCCGGCGGCGACGTGGCCGAGCCGCTGAAGGTGCGCAAGGCCGACGCGACGGCGCGCGGCGGCGACCGCCGGCAGGGCACCACGGTGCGCGTGTGGCCCGACCCGAAGTACTTCGACTCGGTCGAGCTGCCGCGGCAGGAGCTCGTGCACCTGCTGCGCAGCAAGGCCGTGCTGATGCCCGGCGTCAGCGTGACCCTGACGGTCGAGAAGCCCGGCGGCAAGGAGCCCGAGACGCAGACCTGGCTCTACAAGGGCGGGCTCGCCGACTACCTGATGCACAGCCTGCCGGCCGAGCCGCTGATCCCACTGTTCGAAGGCGAGCACTACGCCGAGGAAGGCGAGACCGAGAACAACGCCGAAGGCGAGGGCGCCGCCTGGTGCGTGGCCTTCACCGAGGACGGGGCGACGCTGCGCGAGAGCTACGTCAACCTCATCCCCACGGTGGCCGGCGGCACGCACGAGGCGGGCCTGAAGGACGGCCTGTTCGGCGCGATCAAGGGCTTCATCGAGCTGCACTCGCTGCTGCCCAAGGGCGTGAAGCTGATGCCCGACGACGTGTTCTCGCGCGCGAGCTTCGTGCTGTCGGCCAAGGTGCTCGACCCGCAGTTCCAGGGCCAGACCAAGGAGCGGCTGAACTCGCGCGACGCGCTGCGGCTGGTGTCGCAGTACGTGAAGCCCGCGCTGGAGCTGTGGCTCAACCAGCACGTCGAGTACGGCAAGAAGCTCGCCGAGCTGGTCATCCGCCAGGCGCAGACGCGCCAGCGCGCGAGCCAGAAGGTCGAGAAGCGCAAGGGCTCCGGCGTGGCCGTGCTGCCCGGCAAGCTCACCGACTGCGAGAGCCGCGACCTCGCGTTCAACGAGCTGTTCCTCGTCGAGGGCGACTCCGCCGGCGGCAGCGCCAAGATGGGCCGCGACAAGGAGACGCAGGCCGTGCTGCCGCTGCGCGGCAAGGTGCTCAATGCGTGGGAGGTCGAGCGCGACCGGCTGTTCGCCAACACCGAGATCCACGACATCGCGGTGGCGATCGGCGTCGATCCGCACGCGCCGGCCGACGAGCCCGGCGGCGTGCTGCACGGCCTGCGCTACGGCAAGGTGTGCATCCTGTCGGACGCCGACGTCGACGGCTCGCACATCCAGGTGCTGCTGCTGACCCTGTTCTTCCGCCACTTCCCCAGGCTGATCGAGCGCGGGCACGTCTACGTGGCCAAGCCGCCGCTGTACCGCATCGACGCGCCGGCGCGCGGCCGCAAGCCGGCGACCAAGATCTACGCGCTCGACGACGGCGAGCTCGACGCCGCGCTCGACAAGCTGCGCAAGGAAGGCGCGCGCGAGGGCTCGTGGACCATCAGCCGCTTCAAGGGGCTGGGCGAGATGAGTGCCGAGCAGCTGTGGGAGACCACACTCAACCCCGACACGCGGCGCCTGCTGCAGGTGAGCTTCGAGACCCCCGGTTTCGGCGCCACCGCCGAGGCGCTGTCGCGCCTGATGGGCAAGGGCGAGGCCGCCGCGCGGCGCGAGCTGATGGAGCTGCGCGGCGACGCGGTCGAGGTGGACGTGTGAGGGGCTGGACATGCAGTCGATCTCGTGTATCCAGCACGACGGTCCGCAACCCGTTTGCCGGCTGACGTGAGCGCGGCCACCCGCATCCGCCTGCGCCCGACCATGCAGTCGGACCTCGACTACGTCATCTCGGTCGAGCAGGACGCGCACAACCGTCCGTTCATCACGCCATGGGACCGCACGCAGCACGAGGGCGCGATCCGCTTCCCCGACTTCCGGCACTTCATCGTCGAGACCGGGCCCGAGTACGAGCGCAGCGGCTTCGTCATCCTGCAGGGCTGCCGCAACCCGCACGGCTCGGTGGAGCTCAAGCGCATCGTGCTGCAGCCCAAGGGCCTGGGCCACGGGCGCGCGTGCGTGCGGCTGCTCAAGCACATGGCCTTCCGCGACCTGCACGCGCACCGTTTCTGGCTCGACGTGAAGTCGCTCAACACGCGCGCGCAGGCGCTGTACGCGAGCGAGGGTTTCGTCGAGGAAGGGCGGCTGCGCGAGAGCGTGCGCGTGGCCGAGGGCTACGACACGCTGGTGGTCATGTCCATGCTCGACCGCGAGTACGAGGCGCGGCTCGCGCTCGGCCGCGAGGAAGGCTGAGCCGGCCGGCTGCGGCGCGTGCGCCACGCAGCACCGGACGGCACACACCCCGACAGGAGAACGCGATGCGATCGACGATGATGCAAGTGCCGCTGTCGCTGAACCACCTGCTCGACCGCGCCGGCACCCTGTTCCGCGACGGCGAGATCGTCTCGCGGCTGCCCGACAAGTCGCTGCGCCGGCACCGCTACGGCCAGTGGCACCGCCGCACGCGCGCGCTGGCCTCGGCGCTGCAGCGGCTCGGCCTGCGCAAGGGCGAGCGCGTCGCCACCTTGTGCTGGAACCACCACGCGCACCTCGAGGCGTACTTCGGCATTCCGGCGGCCGGCGGCGTGATGCACACCTTGAACCTGCGCCTGTCGCCCGACGAGCTGGCGTGGATCGCGGGCAACGCGAAGGACCGCTTCCTGATCGTCGACGACGTGCTGCTGCCGCTGTACCGCCAGTTCGCCGACCGTCACGCGTTCGAGCGCGTGATCGTGTTCCCGTTCTCCGGCGCGCCGGTCGAGCCGGCCTTCGCCGACTACGAGGCCCTGCTCGACGCGGCCGACCCCGACGGCTTCGCGTACGCCGCGCACGACGAGGACGACCCGGTGGCCATGTGCTACACGTCGGGCACCACCGGGCGCTCCAAGGGCGTCGTCTACTCGCACCGCTCGACCGTGCTGCACACCCTGGTGGGCTGCCTCGCCGACAACTGGTGCCTGAAGAACACCGACGTCGTGCTGCCGGTGACGCCGATGTTCCACGCCAACAGCTGGGGCATTCCGTACGGCGCGGTGATGCTCGGCAGCAAGCTCGTGTTCCCGGGCCCGCACCTGCACCCCGACGACCTGCTCGACCTCATGCAGCGCGAGCCGCCGACGCTCGCGCTCGGCGTGCCGACGATCTGGCTCGGGCTGATCCAGACGTACGAGCGGGCGCTGACGGAACAGCCCGGCCGCTGGCGGCTGCCGGCCGGCATGCGGTCGCTGGTGGGCGGCGCCGCGGTGCCCGAGTCGCTGATCCGCGCCTTCCACCGCCATGGCGTGTGGATCCAGCAGGGCTGGGGCATGACCGAGACCTCGCCGCTGGCGACGGTGTCGAACCAGCGCGCCGAGCTGCGCGGCGCCGACGAGGACGAGCGCTTCCGGCGCGCCGCCACGGCCGGCTGGCCGGTGCCGCTGGTCGACCTGCGCATCCGCACCGACGAGGGCACCGACGCGCCGTGGGACGGCCGCTCGATGGGCGAGATCCAGGTGCGCGGGCCGTTCATCACCGGCTCGTACCACGAGGTGCCGGTGTCGGAGGAGAAGTTCAGCGCCGACGGCTGGCTGCGCACCGGCGACGTCGCGACGATCGACGCGCTCGGCTTCGTGCGCATCACCGACCGCACGAAGGACCTCATCAAGTCCGGCGGCGAGTGGATCAGCTCGGTCGACCTCGAGAACGCGCTGATGGCGCACCCCGCGGTGGCCGAGGCCGCGGTGATCGCCGTGGCCGACGAGAAGTGGGGCGAGCGGCCGCTCGGCTGCGTGGTGTTCCGCGCGGGCGCGAGCGCCACGCCCGACGAGCTGGCCCGGCACCTCGTGCAGCACGGCTTCGCGAAGTGGCAGCTGCCCGACCGCTACGAGGTGCTCGACGCGATCCCGCGCACCTCGACCGGCAAGTTCTGGAAGCTCAGGCTGCGCGAACGCTTCGCGCGCTGAGCGACGTCAACCTTTCGAGTCCTCATGTCCGAACAGCTTTCCCTCGTGGCGCCGGAGTCCGGCGACGCCGTCGCGCTGGCCGAGTACGCCGAGCGCGCCTACCTCGAATACGCTCTGAGCGTCGTCAAGGGCCGCGCGCTGCCCGACGTGTGCGACGGCCAGAAGCCGGTGCAGCGGCGCATCCTGTACGCGATGCACCGCAGGGGGCTGGGCCTCGCCGGCGCCTCGGGGGCCAAGCCGGTGAAGAGCGCGCGCGTGGTGGGCGACGTGCTCGGCCGCTTCCATCCGCACGGCGACCAGGCCGCCTACGACGCGCTGGTGCGCATGGCACAGGACTTCGCCCAGCGCTATCCGCTCATCGACGGCCAGGGCAACTTCGGCTCGCGCGACGGCGACGGCGCCGCGGCGATGCGCTACACCGAGGCGCGGCTCGCGCCGATCGCGCGCCTGCTGCTCGACGAGATCGACGAGGGCACCGTCGAGTTCGTGCCGAACTACGACGGCTCGACCGAGGAGCCGCGCCAGCTGCCCGCGCGCCTGCCGTTCGTGCTGCTCAACGGCGCCAGCGGCATCGCGGTGGGCATGGCCACCGAAGTGCCGAGCCACAACCTGCGCGAGGTGGCGGCGGCCGCCGTGGCGCTGATCCGCGACGACACGCTGTCCGACGACGCGCTGTTCGCGCTGCTGTCGCGTCTGCCTGCGCTGGCGGCCTTGACGATCGGCGAATCGTCCGCTATTTGCGGCAACGACTCGCTGTTCGATCGACTTCCCTCGGAGCTCGGCGAGCT
>CAZFET010000165.1:0-279 GCA_964517545.1 uncultured Burkholderiaceae bacterium | reverse complement strand
CCGACGACGCGCTGTCCGCGCTGCTGCCCGCGCCCGACTTTCCCGGCGGCGGGCAGATCATCAGCGCGCCGGCCGACATCCGTGAGGCCTATGCGAGCGGGCGCGGCTCGCTGAAGGTGCGCGCGCGCTGGACCATCGAGGACCTGGCGCGCGGGCAGTGGCAGATGGTGGTCACCGAGCTGCCGCCCGGCGCGAGCGCGCAGAAGGTGCTCGAGGAGATCGAGGAGCTCACCAACCCCAAGGTGCGCGCCGGCAAGAAGGCGCTGACGCAGGAGCAGG
>CAZFET010000164.1:0-7987 GCA_964517545.1 uncultured Burkholderiaceae bacterium | reverse complement strand
CACGCGGTCGTCGGCCGCGAGCGCACGCATCGTGCCGACCGCCGCGGCCTCGCGCCCGCCGCAGGGGAACGCGGCCGGCGCGCGGCCGGCGGCGTGCAGCGCGGCCACGCGAGCCTCGAACTCGCGGATCAGCAGCATCGTCTCGAGCATCGAGATGCGTTCGGCGGCGTCCAGGGGCATCGTGTCCTCGTCGCGGAGTCGGCCCGTGTGGCCGATGCCCGGCACTGTAGGAAACCGGGGCGCCGGCACGCATGCTCCGAAGGAGCCAGCCCGTTGCCCGCGACGGGCCAGACGCGCCTGCGCCGACGGTTCAGCCGCGCCGGCGCGGACGTGCCAGCCGCGCCGGCGCGGCGGGTCAGAACATGCCGTTGGCGTGCGCCTGCTGCGCCGGCACCGGCTGCAGCACGTCCCAGTGCTCGACGATGCGCCCGTCGGCGTCGAAGCGGAAGATGTCGATGCCGGCCCACAGCGGGTGCGCATCGCCCGGCCAGTGCTGGCGGCAGTGCAGCACCACCAGGTCGCCCTCGGCCACCGTGCGCACGAACTCCACGCGCTTGCCGGGGTACTCGCGCGCCATGCGCTCGAAGTAGTCGATGAAGGCCTGGCGGCCGTCGGCGACGTGCGGGTTGTGCTGGATGTAGACCGCGCCGGCGTAGCGCTCGATCGCCTCGCGCGGGCGGCACTGGTTGAACATCAGGTCGTAGAACGCCATCGCGGCCTGGCGCTGGCGGTCGAGGCGGTCGAGCGTGTCGGACATGGCGGCCTCCGGTGGCGGACGCATGATCGCGCGCGGCGACGGCCGCGTCGATGCGGCACACTCGCCGCATGGACACCATCACCCTCGGACGCAGCGACCTCTCGGTGACGCGCGTGTGCCTCGGCACGATGACGTTCGGCGAGCAGGTCGGCGAGGCCGACGCGCACGCGATCCTCGATCGCGCCGTCGCGCGCGGCGTGAACTTCATCGACACCGCCGAGATGTACGCCGTGCCCGCGCGGCGCGAGACCTACGGCGCCACCGAGACGATCATCGGCCGCTGGTTCGCGGCGCGCCCCGGCCTGCGCGAGCGGGTGGTGCTCGCCACCAAGGTGGCCGGCCCGTCGCGCAACATGGACTGGATCCGCCACGGCAGCGCCGACCTCACGCCGGCCGACATCGTGGCCGCGTGCGACGCGAGCCTGAAGCGGCTGCGCACCGACCGCATCGACCTCTACCAGATCCACTGGCCCAACCGCAACGCGCCGGTGTTCGGCGCGATGTACTTCGACCCCGCGAAGGACCGGCCGCAGACCTCCATCGAGGCGCAGCTCGAGGCGATGGACCGGCTGGTGAAGGCCGGCAAGGTGCGCTGGGTCGGCCTGAGCAACGAGACGCCGTGGGGCCTGAGCGAATTCGTGCACGTGGCCGAGCGCAGCGGCCTGCCCCGCGTGGTGACGGTGCAGAACCCGTACGCGCTGACCAACCGCAGCGTCGACAACGGGCTGGACGAGGCGATGCATCGCTGCGGCGTGTCGCTGCTCGGCTACTCGCCGCTCGGCTTCGGCGCGCTCACCGGCAAGTACGAAGGCATCGGCCTCGACGGCACCGACAAGCCCGGCCGCCTGGCGCTGTTCGACGCGATGAAGAAGCAGCGCTGGGCGCGTCCCGAGGCGCTGGCCGCGGCGGCCGAGTACAACGCGCTGGCGCGCCGCCACGGCCTCACGCCCACGCGCATGGCGCTGGCCTTCTGCTACGGCAACTGGCGCGTGGCCAGCACCATCATCGGCGTGACCACGCTCGCGCAGCTCGACGAGAACCTCGACGCCTGGGGCACGACGCTGTCGCCCGAGCTGCTGGCCGGGATCGACGCGATCCGCTGGCGGCTGCGCGATCCGGCGCAGTAGGGCGGTCGTCCGGCGCGCGCGGCACGATGGCGAAGAAGGAACGGCACGTCAGCGAGACACCGGCGACGCAGACCTTGCGCCGCGCCGGCGTCGCGTTCAGCGAGCACGTGTACGAGTACGTCGAGCACGGCGGCACGGCCGAGTCGGCGCGGCAGCTCGGCGTGGACGAGCACGCCGTCGTCAAGACCCTGGTCATGCAGGACGAGCGCGCGCAGCCGCTGCTGGTGCTGATGCACGGCGACCGGCAGGTGAGCCTGAAGGAACTGGCGCGGCAGATCGGGCGCAAGAAGGTCGAGCCGTGCACGCCCGAGGCGGCGCAGCGCGCGAGCGGCTATCTCGTCGGCGGTACGTCGCCGTTCGGCACGAAGCGCGCGCTGCCGGTGTTCGTCGAGGCGACGGTGCTGGAGCTGCCGCGCATCCTGATCAACGGCGGGCGGCGCGGCTTCCTCGTCGGCATCGAGCCGCGCGTGCTGGTCGAGCTGCTCGGCGCGACGCCGGTGCGCAGCGCGCTCTGACGGCGCGCGCCGGGCGCCGGCGGCGGCACAATCGCGCCACCCGTGCCTCGCCGCGTCGCATGAACACCACCGTCCTCGTCACGCTCGTCACGCTCGTCACGCTCGGCGCCTACCTGCTGGGCTCTCTGTCGTTCGCGGTCATCGTGAGCCGGCTGATGGGGCTGGCCGATCCGCGCACCTACGGCTCCGGCAATCCCGGCGCCACCAACGTGCTGCGCAGCGGCAGCAAGGCCGCGGCCGTCGTGACCCTGGCGCTCGACGCGCTCAAGGGTTTCGTGCCGGTGTGGCTGGTGGTCGCGTTCGGCGCGCCGTACGGGCTGGGCGAGGGCACGGCGGCGCTCGCCGGCCTGGCGGCCTTCCTCGGCCACCTGTGGCCGGTGTTCTTCCGCTTCGAGGGCGGCAAGGGCGTGGCTACGGCGGCCGGCGTGCTGCTGGGGCTGAACCCCTGGCTCGGCGCGGCCACGCTGGCGACGTGGGTGATCATCGCGGCGTTCTTCCGCTACTCGTCGCTCGCGTCGATCGTCTCGGCCGCGTTCGCGCCGTTCTACCAGCTGCTCATCTGGGAGCCGGGCTGGAGCGCGGCGGCGATCGTGGTCATGAGCCTGCTGCTGGTGTGGCGGCACGCCGGCAACATCCGCAAGCTGCTGGCCGGCACCGAGAGCAGGCTCGGGCAGAAGGCCGCGCCGGCGGCGCAGGCCGCGGCGCACGGGCATGGCCACGGCCACACGCACGGCCACCACAAGCATCACAAAGGAGCGAAGTGACCATGGTTCAACGGTTCGACGTCGGCGCGCGCCTGTCGGAGATGGCGGTCCACGACGGCGTGGCGTATCTGGCGGGGCAGGTGGCGGCCGACGGTTCGCAGGACATCACCGGGCAGACGAAGCAGGTGCTCGGTGCCATCGACGCGCTGCTCGAGCGCGCCGGCACCGACAAGTCGAAGATCCTGATGGCGCAGATCTTCCTGGCCGACCTGGCCGACTTCGCGGCGATGAACGCGGTGTGGGATGCGTGGGTGGTGCCCGGCCGCACGCCGCCGCGCGCCACGGTGCAGGCCCGGCTCGCCAGGCCGGAGTGGAAGATCGAGATCGTCGTGACCGCGGCGGTGTAGCCGCGCGGCGGCGTCTCAGGCCGCCGTCTCGAGTCCGAGCCGCGACGGCGCGCCGCGGCCTTCGCGCACCACCACCGGCAGCTCCGCGGTGAGGTCGATCACCGTGGTCGGCTCCATCGGGCACGCGCCCGCGTCGACCACGGCCTGGATCTGGTGCTCGAAGCGCTCGCGGATCGCGTGCGGGTCGTTCAGCGGGTCGCGCTCGCCGGGCGCGATCAGGGTGGTGGCCAGCAGCGGCTGGCCGAACACGTCGAGCAGCGCCTGCGTGACGCGGTGGTCCGGCACGCGCAGCCCCACGGTCCGCCGCTGCGGATGCGACACCCGGCGCGGCACCTCCTTGGTCGCCTCGAGGATGAAGGTGAACGGTCCCGGCGTGCCGAGCTTGAGCAGCCGGTACTGGCGGTTGTCCACACGCGCGTAGCTGGCCAGCTCGGAGAGGTCGCGGCACAGCAAGGTGAGGTGGTGCTTCTCGTCGACCTGGCGGATGCGCCGCAGCGCGCTGGCCGCGGCCTTGTCGTCGAGGTGGCACACGAGCGCGTAGCTCGAGTCGGTGGGCACGGCGGCGATGCCGCGCGCGTGCAGGATGCGCGCGGCCTGCTGCAGCAGCCGGCCCTGCGGGTTGTCGGGGTGGATCTCGACGTACTGCGACACGGCGCGCCTCGATGTCCGGCCGTCACTCCGACACGCTGTCGGCGGCCAGCGCCTCGGCGCGCGCGCGCTCGGCCGCCGCGCGCAAGTTGAGCCATACGCTGGCCGCGCCGCACGCGCCGATGATCGCCATGCCGACGAAGCCGGCCGCGTCGGGGAGCTGGCCGAACGCGACGTAGCCGGCCAGCGCGGCGAACGCGAGCTGCGTGTACATGAAGGGCATCAGGGTCGCCGGCCGGCCGAAGCGCAGCGCGAACAGCAGCATCAGGTGGCCGGCGGTGCCGAGCGCGCCCACCAGAGTGAGCAGCGCGAACTGCCCGGGGCTCAGCAGGCGCAGCGACGGCCACAGGTCGGTCGGGCTCGCCAGCAGCAGCACGCCGAGCAGCGCGCTGCCCACCGCGCCGGTGTAGAAGTGCGTGGTGGTCGGGTCGTCGAGCGCCGACATGCGCGAGGTCAGCAGCTGGAAGCAGGCGTAGGCGATCGCGCCGGCCAGCGGCAGCAGGGCCACCGCGCCGAACAGCGCGCTGCCCGGCCGGATGACGATCAGCGCGCCCGCGAAGCCGCCGGCCACCAGCGTCCAGCGCAGCGGCGACACGGGGTCGCGCAGCGCGAGCGCCGACAGCAGCACGACGATCACCGGCGTGAGCATCGTGATCGCGGTGAACTCCGCCACCGGCATGAGCTGCACGCTCCAGAAGCTGACGGCGCTGGTGGTCAGCAGCAGCAGACCGCGCAGCACCTGGAAGCGCGGATGGGCGGTGACGAAACCCGCGCGGCCGCGGCCGCGCAGGATCCACAGCGCCATCGCGACGGCCTGGAACAGGTAGCGCGCGAACAGCATCACCAGCACCGGCAAGGTCGCGCCGAGCACCTTGACGGTGGTGTCCATCGTGCCGAAGCACGCGGCCATCAGCACGATCAGCACGACGCCCGCGACCGGGCGCGGCGCGGGCAGCGCCGAAGGGTTCACGCGCGCTGCACCCGCTCGGCGAGGGCGGTCCACACCGGGGTGAGCGCTCCGGGCAGGTCGGGCAGGGTGCCGAGGTCGGTGTGGCTCTCGTCGGGCGAGTGGAAGTCGCTGCCGCGCGAGGCCAGCAGGCCGAACTCGAGCGCCATCCCGGTGTACTTGACGACGTCGGCCGCCGAGTGGCTGCCCGTCACCACCTCGACCGCGCGGCCGCCCAGCGCCTTGAACTCGCTGAACAGCGCGTACTCCTCGTTGGCGGTGAACTTGTAGCGCGACGGGTGCGCGATGACCGCCACGCCGCCCGCGCCGGTGATCCAGCCGACCGCGTCGCGCAGGCTGGCCCAGCGGTGCGGCACGAAGCCCGGCTTGCCCTCGGTGAGATAGCGGCGGAACACCTCGGAGGTGTCGCTGCACGCGCCGGTCTCGACCAGCCAGCGCGCGAAGTGCGTGCGCGAGATGAGGTCGGGATTGCCCACGTAGCGCAGCGCGCCTTCGTACGCGCCCTTCAGGCCGACCTTGGCCAGGCCCTCGGCCATCTCGCGCGCGCGCCGCTCGCGCCCGCCGCGCGTGGCGGCCAGGCCGGCGCGCAGCGCGTCGTCGTCGGGGTCGAAGCCGAGGCCGACGACGTGCACGGTCTCGCACGCGAAGGTGACCGAGATCTCGGTGCCGCTCAGGTAGTCCATGCCGAGCGCGAGCGCCGCGTCGCGCGCGCGCTGCTGGCCGCCCACCTCGTCGTGGTCGGTCAGTGCCCACAGCTCGACGCCGTTGGCCCACGCGCGCTCGGCCAGCGCTTCGGGCGCCAGGGTGCCGTCGGACACGCTCGAGTGGCAGTGCAGGTCGGCGTTGATCAGGTGCGGGTCGGTCACCGGCGCATTGTAGGAATTCGTTGCCTGTCGCCCCGGCGTGGCGCACGGACCACGCAATGCCTGTAAGCCCTGACAGGGCACCCTAGCCGCGAGCGGCGCGGGGCTTCACAATGAATGCAAGTGCCCGCGATCCAGGGACCGGCCGCCAAGCATGGCGGTGTGACGACGGGCAGCGCAGTTGTTGGGATATCCGATGCCATCCATGTTTTCCGAAGTCGTGCTGCGAAGCGACGAAGATCGCCGCGCACTCGAGACCCATCCCGTCGTGCTCGACGCGGTCGCCAACGGCCTGCCGGTCGAACGCTACCGCAAGCTCCTGCTGGAGCTCTATCACGTCGTGTGGCACTTCAACCCGGTCTGCGCCGCCGCGGCCAGCCGCATGCCCGACACCTTCCGCAACGTGCGCTACTTTCTCTACGAGCACATGCACGAAGAGCTCGGCCACGAGGAGTGGGTGCTGAACGACCTCGAGGCCGTCGGCGTCTCGCGCGGCACGGCGCTCGACCATCGCCCGTCGCCGCACACCCTGGCGCTCAACGGCTGGAACTACTGGGCCGCCGATCGGCGCCATCCGTGCTCGGTGCTCGGCATGCTGTACGCGCTGGAGGTCGTGGCCTCGGTGTACGGCGGGCCGTTCGCCACGGCGCTGAAGGAGAGGCTGCTGCTGGAAGACGAGCGCGGCGTGTCGTTCATCGGTTCGCACGCGACCATGGACGCCCAGCACATGGCCGAGCTCAAGCAGGTGATGGACACGGTGAGCGACGCCGCGGCGGCCGACGCCGTGGTCGAGTCGGCCATCGTCAACTTCCACCACTTCACGCGCATCGTGGAGGCCGTGTGAACCGGCAGGACGCCGTCGGCCCGGCCGCGCTGCTCGGGCGGCCCTACCGCTACATCCGGCTCGACTGGAGCAGCGAGCTGTCGCTGCTGCGCATCCGCACCTGCGTCAAGCCGATCCAGTGCTACAGCCTCGCGGCGATGAGCGAGCTGCACCAGGTGGCGGCCGACATCACCGCCACTCCGGGCCTCGTGCGGCACCTGGTGATGACCTCCGACGTGCCCGGGGTCTTCAACTTCGGCGGCGACCTCGCGCTGTTCGTGCTGCTGGTGCGCGCCGGCGACCGCGACTCGCTGCGCTTGTACGCGCGCCGCTGCGTCGACCTCGTGTGGTGGCTCGAGAACGCCGCCGCGCGCGGCGTGCACACCACGGTGCTGGTGCAGGGCGACACCCTGGGCGGCGGCCTCGAGTCGGTGATGCCGTTCCACAAGGTCGTCTTCGAGCGCAGCGCGCAGGCCGGCTTCCCCGAGGTGCTGTTCAACCTGTTCCCCGGCATGGGCGCGTGGAACTTCACCATCCGCAAGGCCGGCTTCCAGGTGGCCAAGGAGATGATCCTGTCCGGCCGGCTCTACACCGCCGACGAGCTGCTGCGCCGCGGCCTGGTCGACCTCGTGGTCGAGGACGGCGAAGGCGAGGCCGCGATCGACCACGTCGTGCGCTCGGTCGACCCGCGGCTGCGCGGCACCCTGGCTGCGCTGCAGGCGCAGCGCTTCGCCGCGCCGATCCACTACGAGTCGCTGACCGCCATCGTCGACCAGTGGGCCGAGGCGGCGCTCGCGCTGACCGACCGCGACCTCAAGCTCATGGAGCGCCTGGCGCGGGCGCAGGCGCGCAAGGCCGGCGGTGCAGCCGAGGGCGCGGTCGAGGAGATCAAGCGCCTCGAGCTCGACACCGCCTGGGGCGAGGAGCGCACCGGCATCACGGCCTGGGGCTCGCTGTAGCCGGGCCGCGTCAGATCCAGCGCGACAGCAGCTCGCGCAACTGGTTGCGCGTGTACGGCTTGGCGAGGTGGCCGTCCATGCCCACCGCGCGCACACGCGCCACGTCCTCGTCGAAGGCGTTCGCGGTGAGCGCCACGATGGGCACGCGCGGCAGGCCGAAGCGGCTCTCCCGCACGCGGATCTGCTCGGTGGCCGTGTAGCCGTCCATCACCGGCAT
>CAZFET010000163.1:912-8039 GCA_964517545.1 uncultured Burkholderiaceae bacterium | reverse complement strand
GCGCCTCGAGGTCGGCCTGGCGCTTCTTCTCCTCGGCGTCGACGTCGGCCGCCTTGATCACGCGCAGCGCGGGCTTGGGCGGCGGCGCGGGCTCCGCCGGCGCGGCCGGCGGCGTCTCGGGCACGGGCGTGTCCTTCGCGGCCGGCGCGGCAGCAGCGCTCTCGGCTGCGCTTCCGGCGGCCTTGGCGATGGCTTTCTCGGCGCCCGCCGCGGCACTGGCGGCGGCACGCTCGGCGGCTTCGCGCTCGCGGGTCTCGGCGGCTTCGCGCTCGCGGCGTTCCTGCTCCTCGCGCTGGCGGCGGCGCTCGGCCAGTTCTTCCTCCTGGCGGCGCAGCAGCTCGGCCTGGCGGCGCGCTTCCTCCTCGCGCCGCTGCAGCTCGGCGGCATCGACCACCGGCTGGGCCGGCGCGGCGGGCTCCTCGGCGGCCGCGGCGGGGACGTCGTCGCGCTTGACGAACACGCGCTTCTTGCGCACCTCGACCTGGATGGTGCGCGCCTTGCCGGACGCGTCGGCCTGCTTGATCTCGCTGGTGCTCTTGCGCGTGAGCGTGATCTTGCGGCGCTCGGCGCCGCCGGTGCCGTGCGCGCTGCGCAGGAACTCGAGCAGCCGCTCCTTGTCGGCGTCGGTCAGCGCGTCGTCGGCGGACGACTTGCGCACGCCGGCCGACTGCAACTGCTCGAGCAGCGTCGCCGCCGGGCGGTTCAGCTCCGCGGCGAACTGGGCGACGGTGGTCACGGCCATGATGAAAGTCCTCTTGTGTGGGCGCGGTCGTGTCTGCGTGAAGGGCTCAGGCGGTGAACCAGTGTTCGCGGGCCTTCATGATGAGCGCCTTGGCCTGCGCCTCGTCGATGCCGGTCATCTCGGTCAGCTCGTCGACGGCCAGGTCGGCCAGGTCGTCGCGCGTGTGGATGCCGCCGTCGGCCAGCCGCGAGATCAGCTCGGGCGTGAGACCCCGGCCTTCGAACTCGAGGTCGCGCAGGTCCTGCGACACCTCCTCGACGCGCTCCTCGCGCGCGATCTCCATCGTCAGCAGCGCGTCCTTGGCACGGGTGCGCAGCTCGTTGATGGTGTCCTCGTCGAACGACTCGATCTCCAGCAGCTCGGAGATCGGCACGTACGCGACCTCCTCGAGGCTGGTGAAGCCTTCGGCGATCAGGATGTCGGCGACCTCCTCGTCGACGTCGAGCTTGTCGACGAACAGCTTGCGGATCGAGTCGGACTCCTGGGCCTGCTTCGCCTGCGACTCCTCGGCGGTCATGATGTTGATGCGCCAGCCCGTCAGCTCGGACGCCAGCCGCACGTTCTGCCCGCCGCGGCCGATGGCGATGGCGAGGTTCTCCTCGTCGACCACCACGTCCATCGCGTGCTTCTCCTCGTCGACGACGATCGACTGCACGTTGGCCGGCGCCAGCGCGCCGATCACGAACTGTGCGGGGTCCTCGGACCACAGCACGATGTCGACGCGCTCGCCGGCGAGCTCGTTGGTCACGGCGTTCACGCGCGAGCCGCGCACGCCGACGCAGGTGCCGATCGGGTCGACGCGCTTGTCGTGCGACTGCACCGCGATCTTGGCGCGGCTGCCGGGGTCGCGCGCGCAGCTCTTGATCTCGAGCAGGCCCTGCTCGATCTCGGGCACTTCCTGCGCGAACAGCTCGATCATGAAGCCGGGCGCCGAGCGCGACAGCATGATCTGCGGCCCGCGCAGGGTGGGATCGACGCCGAGGATGAAGGCGCGCACGCGGTCGCCGGTGCGCAGGTTCTCCTTCGGGATCATCTCGCTGCGCTTGAGGCGGCCCTCGACGCGGCCGCTCTCGACGATGATGTCGCCCTTGTCGAGCCGCTTCACGGTGCCGACGAAGATCTTGTCGCCGCGCGAGAGGAACTCGTTGAGCAGCTGCTCGCGCTCGGCGTCGCGGATCTTCTGCAGGATGACCTGCTTGGCCGCCTGCGCGCCGATGCGCCCGATCGGCACCGACTCGATCGGCTCCTCGATGTAGTCGTCGACCTCGATGTCGGGGATCTGCTCCTTCGCCTCGAACAGCAGGATCTCGGCGTCGGGCACTTGCAGGCCGGCCTCGTCGGGCACCACGTGCCAGCGGCGGAAGGTCTCGTACTCGCCGGTCTCGCGGTCGACCGAGACGCGGATGTCCACCTCGCCGCCGTGCAGCTTCTTGGTGGCCGATGCCAGCGCCGCCTCGACCGCGCCGAAGACCACGTCGCGCTCGACGTTCTTCTCGCGCGCGATCGCGTCCACCAGCATCAACATTTCGCGGTTCATTGTTCTGGACCTCCGTCGTGCGGCGCCGGTGCCGCCTGGCGGCTCCGGCCCTTGAAATCGAGCACCGGCACGAGCCGGGCTTCGCGCACCTCGTCGAGCGAGAAGTCGAGCGCGTCGACCGTCGGCGCGGCGGCCGGCTCGGCCGCGCGCCGCGCCGCGGCGCGGCCGCGTGCCGGCTTCGGCGACTCGCCCATCACGAGGCGCCAGCCGCCGTCGCGCTGCTGCAGTTCGCCGGCGAACTTGCGCCGGCCGCCGAACGGCTCGCGCAAGGTGACTTCCACGCGCGCGCCGACGAAGCGCTCCCAGTCGGCCGGCCGCTTCAGCGGCCGGTCCAGGCCGGGCGACGACACCTCGAGGCGCTGGTAGTCGATGCCCTCGACCTCCAGCACGTACTGCAGCTGCCGCGTGACCTTCTCGCAGTCGTCGACCGTCACCGTCTCGCCGGCCGTCGACTGGCCGGGCAGGCGGTCGATGAACACGCGCAGCAGGCCCTTCGAGCTGCGCTCGACGTCCACCGGGTCGTAGCCCAGCGCGCTGACGGTGCGTTCGACGACGCCGGCGACGTCAGCCTTCGGGGGGAGCGAGGGCACTGCGGACAAGCCTGGATTTCTGCCTGGGTTGGAACGGCTTCGACAAAGCGATCGACCAAAAAAAATGGGCTGGATGATTCCGCCCATTCCGGTCTCTAGCGAAGGCGGGATTGTAGCGTCTGGCGCCAGCCCGGGCAACCGCGGTGCGAGAATCCGGCCCTCGGCCGACACCTGCGGCCCGCCGACCCCGCACGGAGACATCATGGGATTCCTCGCCGGCAAGCGCCTGCTGATCACGGGCGTGCTGTCCAACCGATCGATCGCCTACGGCATCGCCCGCGCCTGCCACCGCGAAGGCGCCGAGCTCGCCTTCAGCTACGTGGGCGAGCGCTTCAAGGACCGCATCACCGAGTTCGCCGCCGAGTTCGGCTCGACCCTGGTGTTCGACTGCGACGTGGCCGACGACGCGCAGATCGACCGGCTGTTCGGCCAGCTCGGCGAGCACTGGCCGCAGTTCGACGGCTTCGTGCACTCCATCGGCTACGCCCCGCGCGAGGCCATCGCCGGCGAGTTCCTCGACGGGCTGTCGCGCGAGGCCTTCCGCGTGGCGCACGACATCTCCTCGTACAGCTTCCCGGCCATGGCCAAGGCGGCGCTGCCGCGGCTGAAGCCGACGGCCGCCTTGCTCACCCTCACCTACCTGGGCGCGGTGCGTGCCGTGCCGAGCTACAACACCATGGGCCTGGCCAAGGCCTCGCTCGAGGCGAGCGTGCGCTACCTGGCCGCCCACCTCGGGCCGCGCGGCATCCGCGTCAACGGCATCTCGGCCGGCCCGATCAAGACCCTGGCGGCCTCGGGCATCAAGGGCTTCGGGAAGATCCTCGACATCGTCGAGCACACGGCGCCGCTGCGCCGCAACGTGACGATCGACGACGTGGGCAACGCCGCCGCGTTCCTGCTGTCCGACCTGGCCTCCGGCATCACCGCCGAGATCACCTACGTCGACGCCGGCTTCAGCCGCATGATGGGCGGCGCGCCGGCCGACGACACGGGCGCCTGACGGCCCTCACCCTCCGGCCGCGTCGGCGTCGGCGTCGGCGTCCAGCGCCCGCGCCGCGCCGATCAGCGCGGCCGGCACGGCCGAGCGGATGACCCAGCACGGGATCGCCGCCAGATACCCGCGAAAGCGCCCCTTCGCCTCGAAGCGCTCGCGAAAGCGCGAGCGCACGATCCAGTCGCCCCAGCGCGGCACGATCCCCCCGCCGATGTAGACGCCGCCGCGCGCGCCGAGGGTCAGCGCCACGTCGCCGGCCACGGTGCCCAGCAGCGCGAGGAAGCGTTCGACCGTCTGCACGCAGCGCGCGTCGCTGCCGGCCAGCGCGCGGCGCGTGATCTCGGCGGCCTCGAGCGGCGGCTCCACGGCGCTGGTCGGGTTCGACGCCACGCCCGGCGCCCCGCCCGACGGCGTGCCCAGCGCCTCGTGCAGCACGCCGAGCCCGGCGCCGCAGAGCACGCGCTCGGCCGACACGTGGCCGAAGCGGGCGCGCAACCGGGCGATCAGCGCGGCGTCGTCGTCGTCGGCGGCCGGCAGGGTGACGTGGCCGCCCTCGCCTGCGATCGCCACGGCCGGCCGTCCCGGCGCGGCCGGCAGCAGCGCGCCCACGCCGAGGCCGGTGCCCGGGCCGATCACGGCCATCGGCGCCCCGGGCACGGCCGCGCCGCCGCCCACCGGCAGCAGGTCGGCCGCGCCGAGCGCCGGCAGCGCGAGGGCCAGCGCCTCGAAGTCGTTGAGCACGAGCAGGCGCTCGAGCCCCAGCGCACGCCGCAGCGCGTCGATCGAGAAACTCCAGTCGAGGTTGGTCAGCGCGACGCGGTCGCCCGTGACCGGCGTCGCGACGCCGAAGGCCGCGCGACGCGGCACCGCGCCGCCGCGCCGCGACAGGTAATGCCGCACCGCCTCGGCCAGCGATCCGTAAGCCGCGGTCGGCAAGGTCTCGACGTGGTCGAGCGCCGCACCGGCGGCCGGCTGCCACGCGAAGCGCGCGTGGGTGCCGCCGACGTCGGCCAGCAGCCGCGGAAAGCCTTCGGCCGTCGTCACGCGCCCGCCCGCGTCCGGCCGCGCTCGCGCAGGCGGCGGTACAGGGTGTTGCGGCTGATGCCCAGGCGGCGCGCGGCCGCCGACACGTTGCCGCGCGCCTGCGCCAGCGCGCGCTCGATCGCCTCGCGCTCGAGTTCGCGCATCGTCGCCACGCCGGACGTGGCCGTCGGCGCGGACCGTTCGGCCAGGGTCGCCGGCAACTGCCCGATGCCGAGCGCGCCCGCGCCGCGGGCGCGCCACTGCAGCGCGAGCAGTCGCATGGTCTGCCGCAGCTCGCGCTGGTTGCCGGGCCAGCGATGGGCTCGCAGCCGGGCCCAGGCCGCGTCGTCGAACAGCACCGGGCAGACGTCGCCGGGCGCGACGACGACGTCGGCCACGTCGCGCCACGCCTCGGCCGCGGCCGCCGCGATCTGCGCGTCGCGATCGGCGCGGTCGCGCAGCGCGGGCCAGGTCAGCACGCAGCCGGCCAGCCGGTGCAGCAGGTCGGCGCGCACGCGGCCCGATGCCTGCAGCGCGTCGACGCCGAGCTGCGACGTCGCGATCACGCGCCAACGGCCGTCGGGCAACTCGGCCAGACGCGCCACGAGCTGGGCCTGCACGGCCGCAGCGAGGTCGGCCGGCTCGTCGACCAGCAAGGTGCCGCAGCGGCTGCCGTCGATCGCCTCGAGGCGCGGCGCGGCTGCGCGCACCACCACCAGCGGCGCGTCGACGGCCGACGGCATCGCGCGGGCCGTGGTTCGCGAGCGCGGGGCGGCGAGCGCGTCGACGAGGAGTCGCGCGAGGTGCTCCTTGCCGCTGCCGGTCTCGCCGGTCAGCATCACGGGCACGCCGGCGGCGAGCGCGTCGCGCGCTTCGAGCACGCGCTGCAGCAGCGACGCGTCGCCGCCGGCCGCGCGCACCAGGGTGTCGTCCGCATCGGCGCTCGCCTCGACGCCATCGGCCGCTGCCGACACCTCGATGTGCCCGGGCGCCGCCCGGCGCCCCGCAGCGCCCGCCCCGGCCGGCGCCTCGAGCCGCGCGAACACGCGCAGCCCGGAGTGCGTCCACAGCTCGGGCAGTTCGGTGTCGCCGCGCATCGCGCGCGTGAGCAGGCGGATCGGTTCGCGGTCGAACAGGTCGCGAAAGCGTCGTGATGCGAGCTCCGGGCGCGACAGGCCGAGCAGCCGCAGCGCCGCACGGTTGGCGCCGACGATGCTGCCGTCGGCCGCCACCGCGACGATCGCCTCGTGCGGCGTGCCGACGAATTCGTGCCGGCTGTGAAAGCGCACGAGCAGGTGCTCGGTCGACGGGCGGAACAGCGCGTTCTCGATCGAGCGCGCCGCGTCGACCACGAGCGACATCACGTCGAACGCGGGCACGCTGTCGTAGGCGGTGATGTCGAGCACGCCGAGCGGTGCGCCCGACGGGCCGTGCAGCGGCGCGGCCACGCAGAAGAACTTGCGCACGTTGTCGCAGAAGTGCGCGTCGCGGCCGACGAGGTAAGGCTCGCCCTCGGCCAGCACGATCGACGGCGCGGTGGTGCCGATGCAGCGCTCGTCGAGGTTGACGCCCTTGCGCGAGGCCACGGCCAGCTCGCGCGGCGTGCCCGCGTCCCGCCCGAGCGAGTCGATGATAGTGCCGCGGTGATTGGTCAGCAGCACGACGCAGCCGGCGCCGACCAGGGTGTGCGCCAGGCGTTCGGTCTCGGGCCGCGCGGCGCGCACCAGCTCGCCGTGCGTGCTGTCGAGTTCGGCGAGCAGCGAGCGCGACACCAGCTCGAACTCCACGCGATCGGTCTCGCGCAGGCCGTGACGCAGACAGCGCTGCCACGAGCGCAGCAGCGGCGACTCGTCGGCGCGCGGCCGGATCCACGGCGTGGAGCTGTACTGGCCGCGAACGACCTGCAGCCGGTTCTGCCACTCGCGCTCGAACATGGGTCGTGCGTCCTTTGCCGAAAGGTGCCGCCCCGGGCTGTGCCGAAGCGACACAGATCGTAAGCGCGCGAGCGCGAGCGTGCAGGCGGCGCGTCGCGCGCGCCGAGGCATGCGCGCGCCGGAGATCAGGGATGTCCCTAGGGATCTGGACAGCCCGGCGCCGTTGCCCTATTCCTACGCTGCCGATGCCACCCACACGAGGAGACACACGATGAGCATCACGCACGGCCGCCGGCGACTGGCCGGCTTCGCACTGGCCGCGGCGCTGTCCGCCTACCTGAACGATCCCAGCCTCGCCGCGCGCCAC
>CAZFET010000163.1:0-902 GCA_964517545.1 uncultured Burkholderiaceae bacterium | reverse complement strand
GCGCAACGACGCCGCGACGCCGGGCGACATCACGACCTACGGCATGGGCTGGGCGCAGCAGCGCTGGTCGCCGCTGAAGCAGATCAACCTCAAGACGGTCAAGCGGCTGGTGCCGGTGTGGAACCTGAGCCTGAACAACAGCGCGAACGCATCGATGCAGCCGCTGCTGATCGACGGCACCCTGTACGTGTCGACGCACGACGCGACGGTGGCGGTCGACGCGCTCAGCGGCAAGCAGAAGTGGCGCGTGCCGATCGAGCTGCCGGCCGACGTGAACGGCTATCTGTGCTGCGGCATCCACAGCCGCGGCATGGCCGCGCTCGACGGGGTGCTGTACCGCACCACCATCGACGCGCACGTGATGGCGCTGTCGATGGCCGACGGCAAGCTGCTGTGGAAGCAGAAGGCCGCCGACTACAAGCAGGGCTACAGCATGACCCACGCGCCGCTGATCGCCGGCGGCGTGCTGATCACCGGCATCAGCGGCGGCGAGTACGGCACGCGCGGCTTCCTGAACGCGTGGGACCTGAAGACCGGCGAGAAGAAGTGGACCACGTGGACCACGCCGGCGCCGGGCGACAAAGGCGCCGAGACCTGGAATCCGGATCGCTACGACAAGGGCGGCGCGCCGACCTGGCTCACCGGCACCTACGACCCGGAGCTCGACCTCGTGTACTGGGGCACCGGCAACGGCGGGCCGTGGAACCCCGCGTGGCGCGGCGGCGACTCGCTGTACATCTGCTCGGTGCTCGCCATCCGTCCGTCGACCGGGCAGATCGTGTGGCACTACCAGTTCTCGCCCGGCGACCCGTACGACTACGACGGCACCAACGAGCTGGTGCTGGCCGAACTGCCGATCGGCGGCAAGCCGCGCAAGGTGCTGATGCAGGCCAACCGCAACG
>CAZFET010000162.1:0-8106 GCA_964517545.1 uncultured Burkholderiaceae bacterium | reverse complement strand
GGGTCGGCCGTCGACGAGCCGACCTCGCCTTCACGCGTCCACCGAGGAGCCGCCATGCGAGCGTTCCTGTCGTGCGGCCTGACGGCCATGTCGATCCTGGCCGGCGCCGCCGCGGCGGCCACTGCCACGCCGGCGGGGTCGGTCGAATGCTCCGCGCGCAGCGGCGCCGCGACGCCGCGCGTGGTCGAGCTCTACACCTCCGAAGGCTGCGACTCCTGTCCGCCGGCCGACCGCTGGCTGTCGGGCCTGAGGGGCCGCGACGACGTGATCGCGCTCGCCTTCCACGTCGACTACTGGGACCGCCTCGGCTGGGTCGACCGCTTCGGCAGTCCGGCGCACACCGAGCGGCAGCAGCGGCTGAGCCGCGCGACGGGCTCGCGCTTCGTCTACACGCCGCAGGTGCTGCTCGACGGCGCCGGCTGGCGCGCGTGGTCGCGCGCGCCGGTGCCGGCGGCGGTGCCGGGGTCGGCCGTGGTGGAGATCGCACTGGAGCGACGCGGCGACGTCGTCGAGGCCCGCGTCGCCGCGTCGCGCGGCGCGCCGGCCTTGCTGCGCGCGTACTGGGCGACCATCGAGCACGAACACGCGAGCCGCGTCACGGCCGGCGAGAACGCGGGCGCCACGCTGCGCCACGACCACGTGGTGCGCACGTACCGCGAGGTCGACGCGTGGCCGTCGCAGACGCCGCGACGTCTGTCGTTCACGCTCGAGGCCGCGCGCCATCCCGCACGCGAGGTCGTGCTCGTGGTCAGCGACGCGGCCTCCCTCAAACCGGTGGGTGCGCTGAAGCTTCGCTGCTGACCGCGGTTACCGACCTGTCGCGCAGCACTTCACGCGCGCTGCGACGCCTCGCCGGGCGTGTGTCCGTTTGTGAAAACTGCACTGATGCGCAAGGTCGGAGCCCGATACCTTGACGTCCATGCGTCGCCGCCACGGCGCGCACGGGAAGGCCAGACCTGCTGGTCACGTCGTTGGGGAACTCAGATGTCGACTCCGGAATACATGAAGTCCGATGCGGCGCCTCAGGATGTCGTGCTGCAACGTGCGCTGTGGTTCATCGGCGGTGCGATCACGATCACCGTCGTGTCGATGATCCCGCGCGTGGGCGCGGCCGACCCGGTCACGGCGCCGAAGGCCTCGATCGACGCGGCCTTCGCCACCAGCGTGCCGCGCCTGGACGAAGGCGTCGACTGGTCGAAGGTGCGCGTGGCCGAGAACCCCGCGCCGATGGCCGTCGCCGCCTACGAGCGCTGAGCGTCAGGCGCTCCTGAGCGCGCGGCGCAGGCTCGCGCCGATCTCCGGCTTGTCGGCGAACGGGTCGGTGGGGTTGCGGGCCTGCATCACGTCTTCGAGCCGCGTCTGCACGCTCCTGAGCGCGTGCGGGTGGCTGTAGATGTAGAAGCGGTTCTCGCGCAGCGCGTCGAACACCGCCTGCGCCACCTGCGCCGCGCTCACCTTGCCGCTGGCCACGGCCTTGTCGGTCATGGCCTGCCCGATGAGCTGGCTCTTCGTGGGCTTCGCGCCCGCCGCGCCGCCCAGGTCCGCCGGTCGATTGCGCTCGCTCCTGGTGATGCCGGTGGGCACGAAGAACGGGCACAGCACGTGCGCGTGCACGCGGTCGCTCACCAGCGCGAGATCCTGGTACAGCGTCTCCGACAGGCTCACCACCGCGTGCTTGCTGACGTTGTAGACGCCCATGTTCGGCGGGTTCAGCAAGCCGGCCATCGACGCGGTGTTGACGATGTGGCCCTCGAAGGACGGATCGGCGGCCTCGGCCTCCAGCATCATCGGCGTGAACACGCGCACCCCGTGCGCCACGCCCATCAGGTTGACGCCCAGCACCCACTCCCAGTCGGCCGTGCTCGACTCCCAGATCAGCCCGCCGCAGCCGACGCCCGCGTTGTTGAACACGAACGACGGCACGCCGAAGCGCTCGCGCGTGACGCGGCCGAGCGCCTCGACCTCGGCGGCCTTCGACACGTCGAGCCGGTGCGGCAGCACGTCGGCGCCGTGCGCGCGCGCCAGGTCGCGCACGTCGGCCGCCGCGGCGTCCAGCGCGTCGGCCTGCACGTCGGCCATCACGACGTTCATGCCCTCGCGCGCGGCGATGCGCGACGTCTCGAGACCGAAGCCCGACGCCGCGCCGGTGACGACCGCGGTGCGGCCCTTGAAGTCCTTCACGTCGATGTCTCCTGCTTGCGAACCTGGAACCCGATGCGCGGGAAGTGCACGACCACGCGGCCGGCGCGCTCGTCGACGCGCTCGACCGCGACCTCGTCGCGCGTGAGGCCGACCAGCCGCCCGGCCACGGGATCGATGCCGTAGTCGGTGGGCGCGACCGTGACGGTCTCGCCTTGCGCGAAGCCCTGCGACGCGTCGAAGCCGATCGGCGGCGCGTACTCGCGCGACGCCGCGGCGACCTGGATCGCGCCGTCGGCGTCGAGTTCCTCGCGCGTGCCGTGCCCGAACGCGCGCAGGCGCTCGAACCACGCGCGCAGCGACGGCAGCGGCTCGAGCACGCCGGCCACCGGCGGGATGCGCCACACGTACCACACGTTGTGCGCGAGCGAGAAGTCGGCCACCGTCGGCGCGTCGCCGAACAGGAAGCGGCGGCCGTCGGCGAGCCGGCGCTCGAAGCGATCGAGATAGACCGCGAAGTGCGCCGCCGCGTCGGCGCCGGCGAGCCGGCGCATGCCGGCGGTGAAGGTCGCGCGGTCGGCGAGGAAGGCCTTCACCGCCGACGGCGGCGCCGACGCGAACACGTGCGCCATGCCGGCCGGCTGCATCGCCACCGGGATCATGGTCCAGAAGAGCGTCGAGTCGCACCACGCGGCGAGCGTCTCGGCCAGCGGCTCGGCCGTCGGGTACAGCGGCGGCGCGGGCTGCAGCCGGTCGAGCACGCGCAGGATCAGCGCGCTGTCGCAATAGACATCGGCGCCGATCTGCAGCACTGGCGTGCGCCGGTAGCCGCCGGTCAAGGTGACGAGGTCGGGCTTCGGCGCGATGACCGGGATCGACACCGCCTTCCAGCGCAGCCGCTTGCAGCCCATGACCAGCCGCACCTTCTCGGAGAACGGCGAGCCGTCGTACTGATGCAGGATCAGATCGGGCATGGTGAGTCCCTCCTCTCGTGCGGCCGCCGCGTGCGCGACACGGTGGCGCGCGGCCCGAGCGGTGATCGAGGTGTCGCCATTGCCGGAGTGCTCAATGGCGCGGCAGCGCACGCTCCAGGATCGCGTCGAACGGCGTGCCGGACGGCAGCATGCCGAACGCTCCGAGGCCGCCCGCGCCACCGCCGAAGCGCGACTCGCAGAACGCCGCGAACACGTCGGGGCTCGAGTGCCGCTGCAGCAGCGCGGCCTGCACGGCGAGCGCCACGTCGCGGCACAGCGCGCGCGCGTCGGCCTCGTCCACCGCCGCGTCGATGCGATCGGGCAAGGACGCCGCCAGCGCGTCGAACGCGCGATGCGCGCCGCGCGCATCGGCCAGCTCGTCGCGCAGCGCGTCCGCCACCGCCGTGCCCTTGCGCAACGCGCGCACGAGGTCCAGCGCCATGATGTTGCCGGCGCCCTCCCAGATGGAGTTGACCGGCATCTCGCGGTAGATGCGCGCCATCACGCCCTCGCCGCCTTCCTCGACATAGCCGTTGCCGCCGAGGCACTCCATCGCCTCCTGCGCGAACGCGCTGCCGCGCTTGCAGATCCAGAACTTGGCCACCGGCGTGAGCACGCGGCGCAACGCGGCTTCGCGCTCGTCGGACGGCGGCGCGTCCATCGAGCGCGCCAGGCGCAGCGCGAGCGCGGTGGCCGCCTCGCTCTCGAGCGCCAGGTCGGCCAGCACGTTCTTCATCGCCGCGTGATCGGCCAGGCGGCGGCCGAACGCGGTGCGCTCGCGGCAGTGCGCGATCGCCACCGCCAGCGCGTGGCGCATCAGCCCCGAGGTGCCGAGCGCGCAGTCCAGCCGCGTCATCACGCCCATCGCGAGGATCTGCGGCACGCCGCGGCCTTCGTCGCCGACCAGCCACGCGCTGGCGGCGTCGAACTCCACCTCCGAGCTGGCGTTGGCCTTGTTGCCGAGCTTGTCCTTCAGGCGCTGGATGCGGATCGCGTTGAGCGTGCCGTCGGGCCGCCAGCGCGGCAGGAAGAAGCAGCTCAGCCCGCCTTCGCTGTACGCGAGCACGAGGAACGCGTCGCACATCGGCGCCGACATGAACCACTTGTGGCCGGTGATCAGGAAGCGCCGGCCCCAGCCGTCCTCGCCGTCCGGCACGGCGCGCGAGCTGTTGGCCCGCACGTCGGAGCCGCCTTGCTTCTCGGTCATGCCCATGCCCATGGTGACCGCCTGCTTGCGCGCCGCCGGCGCGAACGCCGGGTCGTAGGCACGCACCGCGAGCTTGGGACCCCACTCGGCGGCGATGGCGCGGTTGTCGCGCAGCGCCGGCGTTACCGCGTAGGTCATCGACACCGGGCACAGCACCGACGGCTCGAGTTCGGTGAACAGCATGAAGCCGGCCGCGCGCTCGAGGTGCGCATGCGCGCCGGCGCTCCACGGCGTGCCGTGCAGTCCGGCCTCGCACGCCGCCGTCATCAGCGCGTGGTAGCTCGGGTGGAACTCCACCTCGTCGAGGCGGCGCCCGAAGCGGTCGTGCGTGCGCAGCTCGGGCGTGTGCACGTTGGCCAGGCGCGCGTGGCGCTGGTACTCGGCGCTGCCGGCCAGCCGGCCCAGCGCGGCCAGCCGCGAGGTGTCGAGCGCCGGCGCGTGGTGCGCGAGCGCATCGCGCAACGGCCGGTTCAGCGCGAACAGGTCGACGTCGGCGAACGGCGTGCTCTGGTTCTCGACGGTGTGCGTGGCGCCCATGGCGGGCCTCCTGCGGGGTGACGTGCGGGTGACGTGCGGCGTGCGGTGCAGAGTGACGTGCGGCCTGCAGTGCAGCGCGATGGGGCTTCTCACGAAGCCCGACGGCCACACCGTCCGAACGGTGATCGAGGTGTCGTCATTCCTGGAACACTCACTGGACCAGCTTGACGAGCTGCTTGCCGAAGTTGCGGCCCTTGAGCAGGCCGATGAAGGCCTCGGGCGCGCTCTCGATCCCCTGCGCGATGCTCTCGCGGTACTTCAGCCTGCCGCTGGCGACCAGGGTGCCGAGTTCCTGCAGCGCCTGCGGCCACAGCTCCATGTGCTCGCTGACGATGAAGCCCTCGATGCGCATGCGCGCCACCAGGATCATCTGCGGGTTCTGCATCGGGATCGGCTGGCCGTTGTAGCCCGAGATCATTCCGCAGACGGCGATGCGGCCGAAGTCGTTCATGCGCAGCATCACCGCGTCGAGCACCATGCCGCCGACGTTCTCGAAGTGGCCGTCGATGCCGTCCGGGCAGGCCGCCTTGAGCGCGGCCGACAACGAGCGCAGATCGGCGTGCTGCTTGTAGTCGACGCACGCGTCGAAGCCCAGCTCCTCGACCACGTAGCGGCACTTGTCCGGCCCGCCGGCGATGCCCACCGCGCGGCAGCCGCGCACCTTGGCGAGCTGGCCCACCACGCCGCCCACCGCGCCGCTGGCCGCGCTGACGACGATGGTCCGGCCGGCCTCGGGCTGGAGGATCTGCGTCAGGCCGTACCAGGCCGTCACGCCGGGCATGCCCACCGCGCCGAGGTAGGCCGACAGCGGCACGTGCGTGGTGTCCACCTTCTGCAGCACGCCGCGCTGCGTCGCGTCGACCAGCGCGTACTCCTGCCAGCCGCCCATCCCCACCACCTTGTCGCCGACCTTGAAGTGCGCGTTCTTCGACGCGACCACCTCGCCGACGGTGCCGCCGATCATCACCTCGTCCAGCGGCTGCGGCTTGGCGTAGCTGCGGCCTTCGTTCATGCGCCCGCGCATGTACGGGTCGAGGCTCAGGAAGTGGTGGCGCACGAGCACCTGGCCCTCGGCCAGTTCGGCCGGCAGCGGCTGCTCGACGAGGCGCCAGTTGTCGACGCCGGGCTCGCCCTGCGGACGCGAGGCGAGGCGCCACTGACGGTTGACGATGGTCATGAGGTTCTCCGGTTGGGTGAATGCCTGGACGGTGAAGGCCGGGAAGGCGTGCGCCGCGTCGCCGTGTTCAGTCCGACGCGTTCTGGCGCTTGATGGTGCGCCCGCCCGCGGGCAGGCCCTCGAGGTACTTGAAGGTGCCGGTGGCGTGCGCGATGAGCTCGCCGTTGGCGCCGACCACCGAGCCTTCGCAGAAGGCCATCGACCAGGTGCGGTGCAGCAGGCGCCCGCGGCCGACGATGCGGCCGGTGCCGGGGCGCATGAAGCTCGTCTTCATCTCGACGGTCACCACGCCGGGCCGCGGCTCGCGGGCCGCCGCATCGAGGCTGCGCGCCGCGTGCGCCATCACCACGTCGAGCAGGGTCATGGTCACGCCGCCGTGGCCGACGCCCCACGAGTTGGTGAGTTCCTCGCGCACGTCGACCGCGATCTCGGCCTCGCCGCCTTCGAAGCGCAGCAGCTCGAAGCCGAGGTGCTGCACGAACGGGATGCGAACGGGGAAGTCCATGCGCGTTCCCTTCAGCCGCCATGCACGGCGCTCACGCCGCCGTCGACGGCGAGGATCTGGCCGGTGATGTGCTTGCCGGCCGCGCTGGCGAACACCAGCGCCGCGCCCCTGAGGTCGTCGTCGTCACGCAGCCGGCGCAGCGGCGCGCGCGCGGCCAGCGCGCCGGCGCCGAAGCGATCGAGCGTGCCGCGCGTCATCTTGCTCGGGAAGAAGCCGGGCGCCAGCGCGTTGACGGTGATGCCGTACTTGCCCCACTCGCCGGCCAGCGTGCGCGTGAAGTTGACGGCCGCGCCCTTGCTCGTGCCGTAGGCGATGAAGCTCATCTCCATCGAGCCGCCCAGCCCCGCGATCGACGCGACGTTGATGATGCGCCCGGCGCGGCGCGGGATCATGCTGCGCTTGCCGACGGCCTGGCTCATCAGGAACATCGAGCGCACGTTGAGGTTCATCACCTTGTCCCACGCCTCGAGCGGGTGATCCTCTGCCGGCGCGCCCCAGGTGGCGCCGGCGTTGTTGACCAGCACGTCCACGTCGCCCAGGCGCTGCAGCGTCTCGTCGACCACTTTGGCGATGCCGGCCGGCTCGCTCGCGTCGGCGGCGATCCAGCGCGCATCGATGCCGCGCCCGGCCAGGTGCGCCGCGGCCTCCTCGAGATCGGCCGCCTTGCGCGAGGTGAGCATCACCTTGGCGCCGGCCTCGCCCAGCGCCTCGGCGATCTGCAGCCCGAGGCCACGCGAGCCGCCGGTCACGAGGGCGATCCTGCCGGTCAGGTCGAACAGCTTGGTCACGGGGGTGCTCATCGTCGTCGTTCCTGCGGAGTCGGTGAGAGGGTCGTGGGTGGAGTCGGTGCGATGCGCCGGGCGTGCGCCGCGGCGCCGGGTGTCACGGGCCGCCGTCCTTCATGCGCGCGCGCACGACGATCAGCGCGGCGCCGACGGCCGCCGCGGCGCCGCCGGCCACGCCGAGCGTCCACGCCAGCGCCGCATCGCCGCGGCCGACGAAGACCGCCAGGCACAGCAGCAGCAAGCCGCCGTAGATCAGCACCCACACCCAGCGTTCGATCGTCGCGGCCTTCATCGTCAGAACCACTCGTCCTTCATCGTGCGGCAGGTGTCGTCGCGCGACGCCACCACGGCCAGCCAAGGCTCGATCTTCGGCAATTCGTGGGCGAAGAAGTAACGGGCTGCAGCGAGCTTGCCCTGCGTCAGTTCGGCGGGTGCCGTCGCGCGCCTGGCCGCCAGCGCCACGTCGAGCCACAGCCACGCGATCACGACGTGGCCGAAGGCCTGCATGTACGGCACGGCATTGGCCAGCGCCTCCTCGGGCACGCCGGTCGCCCACGCCGCCTTCGTCGCGGCGCCGAGCCGCTGCAGCGCGGCGGCCAGCGCGTTGGCGTGCGCGGCGAGGCCCTCGACCTGCCCCGCGCGATCGACGGTGTCGTTCACGCGCGCGGCCAGCAGCTTCAGCCCGGCCCCGCCGTCCATCACCACCTTGCGGCCCAGCAGGTCGAGCGCCTGGATGCCGTGCGTGCCCTCGTGGATCATGTTCAGGCGGTTGTCGCGCCAGT
>CAZFET010000161.1:5340-8130 GCA_964517545.1 uncultured Burkholderiaceae bacterium | reverse complement strand
AGAAGGTCATCGTGACCAAGGAAGAGACGACGCTGGTCGAAGGCGCGGGAAGCGACGACTATCGTCTCGTCAAGACGATGCTGTACGCGCGGCCCGACCTGATGCACCGCATCCTCGAGGTCAACACGGACGCGGTCGTGGCCTACCTGAACGCGCAGATCGACGCCGGCGCGCAGGCCGTGATGGTGTTCGACTCGTGGGGCGGCGTGCTCGCCGACGGCGCGTTCCAGGCGTTCAGCCTCGACTACACGCGCCGCGTGCTGCAGCGGCTCGAGCGCGAGCGCGACGGCGCGCGCATTCCGCACATCGTCTTCACCAAGGGCGGGGGCCCGTGGCTCGAAGCCCTCGCGGCGAGCGGCGCCGACGTGGTCGGCGTCGACTGGACGGTCAACCTCGGCGAGGCGCGCCGCCGCACGGGCGGGCGCGTGGCGCTGCAGGGCAATCTCGATCCGGCGGTGCTGTTCGCGCCGCCCGCGGCGATCCGCGAGCAGGTGCGCGCCACCCTGGCCAGCTATGGCGAGGGCCCGGGCCACGTGTTCAACCTCGGCCACGGCATCAGCCAGTTCACGCCGCCGGAGCACGTGGCCGTGCTGGTCGACGCGGTGCACGAGCTGTCGCGCCGCGCCTGACGCGCCGGCCGCTCGTCGGGTGAGTGAGCACTCAGGGCTTGACTTATCCCCAAACCCGCGTCAGCGAGCGCCGCGCGAGCCATCTGTTGCGACGCAACAGCACGTTTCCCGGGATCGCGGCTAAGTGCTTGATTTCATTGGATGCGATGGCCCTGCTCCGAAACCGGGCACCGACTCGCGGGGGCCCGAAAATCAAGCACTTGGCGGCGCTCTCGGCAGCTTGCCCACATAGTTTTCCACAGCCGGCGTGGACAGCCGGAAAAGTCATTGTCAATCAGCAACTTGGCGATCAATGTTGAAAGTCGGTCGAGCTAGCTTCGGCAACTGCAGCGCCCGTCGCCATGGGTGAGGGACCGCGGCTGCGGGTCGCCGTCGAGGCGCCGCAGCACAGCGGCCTGGCACCGCTGCTCGACTACCTTTGTGAGCGCCCGCTCCCGCCCGGAACCTTGCTGAAGGTACCGTTCGGCAAGCGACGGGTGACCGGCATCGTCTGGTCCGGGCCGCCCGGCCAGGCCGATGAAGGCGCCGCGCTGCGCCCGATCGACTCGGTCATCGACGCCTTGCCGCCGCTGCCTCCTGCCTGGTGCGCGCTGGTCGACTTCGCCGCCGGCTACTACCAGCGCGCCGTCGGCGAGCTGGCCCTGGCCGTGCTGCCGCCCGAACTGCGCAAGCTCGACGCGGCGCAGGTGGCGCAGCGCGTGGCGCGCCTGCTCAAGCGCGAGCACGCGGGCGCGCGCGAACCGGCTGCGTCGCCGCCCGTGCTGCCGGCCCTCACGCGCGAGCAGGCGGCCGCGCTCGACGTCATCGGGCGCGTGGCGGCGGGCGACGCGCCCGCGCCGGTGCTGCTGCACGGCGTGACCGGCAGCGGCAAGACCGAGGTCTACCTGCGCGCGGCGGCCGACGCGCTCGAGCGCGGTCGCCAGGCGCTCGTGCTCGTGCCGGAGATCAACCTCACGCCGCAGCTGGAGGCCCGCTTCGCCGAGCGCTTCGCCGGCCGGCGCATCGTGTCGCTGCACAGCGCGCTCACGCCGGCGCAGCGGCTGCGTCACTGGCTGGCCGCGCACCTCGGCTTCGCCGATCTGGTGCTCGGCACGCGGCTCGCGGTGTTCGCCCCGCTGCCGCGGCTCGGGCTGATCGTCGTCGACGAGGAGCACGACGCGTCGTACAAGCAGCAGGAAGGCGCGCGCTACTCGGCGCGCGACCTCGCGGTCTACCGTGCGCGGCTCGAGCGCGTGCCCGTGCTGCTCGGCTCGGCGACCCCTTCGCTCGAGAGCTGGCAGCGTGCCCTCGACGGCCGCTACCGGCACGTCGCGCTGCCCGCGCGCGTGGGCGACGGCGCGCTGCCGCGCGTGCGCGTGTTCGACATGAACCGCCTGCCGCGGCGCGACACGCCGGCGCTCGCGCCACCGATCGTCGAGGCGGTCGCCGCACGCATCGCGCGCGGCGAGCAGTCGCTGCTGCTGCTCAACCGTCGCGGCTACGCACCCGTGCTGCACTGCGCCGACTGCGGCTGGAAGAGCGCCTGCCCGCACTGCAGCGCGTGGCGGGTGTTCCACAAGGCCGACCGCAGCTTGCGCTGCCATCACTGCGGCGTGGTCGAGCGCGTGCCGCGCGCCTGCCCCGACTGCGGCAACGCCGACATCGCCCCGCTGGGTCGCGGCACCGAGCGGCTGGAAGAACAGATCGCCGCCTTGCTGCAGCCCGGCGCGCGCATCGGCCGGCTCGACGCCGACACCGCGCGCGGCGCCGGCGCGCTGGCCTCGCGCCTCGCGGCCGTGCACGCCGGCGACATCGACGTGCTGGTCGGCACGCAGATGATCGCCAAGGGCCACGACTTCCGCCGCGTCACGCTCGTGGCCGCGGTCAACCCCGACGCCGCGCTGTTCTCGAGCGACTTCCGCGCGCCCGAGCGGATGTTCGCGCTGCTGATGCAGGCCGCCGGCCGCGCCGGCCGCGATGCGACGCTGGCCGCCGGCGCCGAGATGTGGATCCAGACCTGGCATCCGCAGCACGCGCTGTTCGCCGCGCTGCGCGCGCACGACTACGAGGCCTTCGCCGCCGCGCAGCTCGCCGAGCGGCGACAGGCCGGGCTGCCGCCGTTCACGCACCTCGCGCTGCTGCGCGCCGAAGCGCGCACGACGGATGCCGCGCAGTCCTTCCT
>CAZFET010000161.1:0-5330 GCA_964517545.1 uncultured Burkholderiaceae bacterium | reverse complement strand
CTCGGGGGAAACAAATCCGGGCCGCTCGGTAGCGGCGCCGAGGCGGTGATGGTCTATCCGCCGGTGCCGCTGGCCGTCGCGCGCGTGGCCAACGTCGAGCGCATGCAGATGCTGGTGGAGTCGGCCTCGCGTCCGGCGCTGCAACGCCTGCTCGCCGCGTGGCTCGCGCCGCTGCACGCGTTGCGCGCGCAGCACCGCGGCGTGCTGCGCTGGGCGATCGACGTCGACCCGCTGGCGATCTGAACGCGGCCGCGGCTCAGCCGCCGGGCTTGACGCCGAAGCCCCAGGCCAGCAGCGACAGGGTCACGAACGACGCGGCGGTCGACGCGAGGATGATGCGCGCGATGCGCCCGTTGTCGGCGCCGTAGCGCTCGGCCAGCAGCGACACGCTGCTCGCGCTCGGCAAGGCGGCGGCCAGGGTGAGCACCGTCACCTGCAGCGGCGTGAGGCCGAAGCCGAGCTGCTGCGCGCCGACCGCCAGCGCGAACACCAGCAGCGGATGCAGCAGCAGCTTGATCAGCGCCACCGGCAGGTACAGCCCGGTCGGCGTGCGCGTGTGCGCGTGCCGCCCCGCGCGCGCGAGCACCGCGCCGATCACGAACAGCGCCACCGGCGTGGCCGAGTCGCCGAGCATGCGCACGATGGTGTCGATCGGGCCGGGCAGCGCGAGCCCCGCGGCCGACGTGGCCGCGCCCAGCGCGATGGCCCACGGCAGCGGGTTGGTCAGCGGCCCGCGCAGCGCGCGCAGCAGCGCCGCGCGCGCGCCCGTCTCGGTGGGCGCCTTCGGATCGACGTGCGACTGCGCGAGCGCGATGCACAGCGAGCTGGTGATGAACATGTCGACCAGCAGGGTCGTGATCATCGGGCCGGCGGCCGCGGGTCCGAGCATCGCCACGATCAGCGGCACGCCCATGAAGCCGGAGTTCGGGAACGCGGCGACCAGCGCGCCGAACGCGGCGTTCTTCAGGTCCACCCTCGGCCCGAGCGTCACGGCGATGGTGAAGAACACGATCAGCAGCGCCGACGCGGCGTACACGGCGAGCGCCACCGGATCGAGCAAGGTCGCCAGCGGCAGCCCGGCGCCGAAGCGGAACAGCATGCACGGCAGCGCGAAGAACAGCACGTACACGTTGAGGCCGGGGATCGCGCTGTCCGGCAGCATCTGGCGCCGCGCGGCCACGTAGCCAGCGAGCACCAGCGCGAAGAACGGAATCGTGATCGCGAGGATCGCCTGCATGGGGCGGCATTCTCGCAGTGCCGTCGCGGCGCGAGGTGCGCGGTGCGACGTGCGACGTGCGACGTGCGAGCGAACTGCCTCAGCCCGGCTGCGCGCCCGGTCGTCCGTCCTCGACCACGAAGCGCGCGGCGGTGGCGATCGCGCTGTCGGCGCGGCGCGCGTCGTCGAGCACGCGCAGCTCGCACTGCAGCCGGCGCGCATCGAGACGGAAGCTCATGTAGCCGCGGCGGTCGCCACGTCCGAAGCGGATGTGCGGGTTGAACGGCAGCGCCGCGTCGATGCGCGCCTGCGGCAGGCTCTCGCTGGTGATCGACGTGCCGCAGAACTCGCTGGCCACCACGGGCGACTTCGGGTCGTCGAAGTCGCGCTTCAGATCGGCGACGTAGTGCGTGTGGACGTCGCCGCCCAGCACCACCGGGTTGCGCGCCTGCGCCGCGAGCATGCCGCGCAGCAGGCGCTCGCGCGAGCGCGGATAGCCGTCCCAGCCGTCGGTCCAGTAGGTCGGCTCGACCGCGGGGTCGCGCCACGAGAAGCGGCTCATCAGCGTCTGCTGCGCGAGCAGGTTCCACGCGCGCTCGCGGCTCCAGCCGTCGGCGAGCCAGCGTTCCTGCGCCGCGCCCAGCAGGCTGCGGCGCTCGTCGAGCAGCGACGGGCAGTCCTTCAGCGCCACCGTGTTCGAGCCACCGCGGCCGGGACGCGGGCACGCCTGCGGGTCGCGGTACTGGCGGTCGTCGAGCAGGTGCACGAGCGCGAGCCGCCCCCACGCGAAGCGGTCGTACAGGCGCAGCTCCACGTCGCGCGGCCGCGCCGACTTCGGCAGCGGCATGTGCTCCCAGTACGCGCGGTAGGCCGCCGCGCGGCGCTGCGCGAAGCCGGGGTCGAGGTCCTGTCCCTGCAGCGCGGCGTAGTCGTTGTCGACCTCGTGGTCGTCCCACACCACGAGCCACGGTGCGGCGGCGTGCGCGGCCTGCAGGTCGGGGTCGGACCGGTGCAGCGCGTAGCGCTCGCGGTAGTCCTGCAGGCTGCGCACCGCGCCGCCGGGGGTGGCGCGCACGCCGCCTTGTCGCGCGCCGTACTCGTAGATGTAGTCGCCGAGGAAGATCACGAGGTCCAGCGGCTCGGCGGCCAGGTGGCGCCACGCCGCGTAGAAGCCGGCGTCCCAGCGCTGGCAGCTCGCGATGGCGAAGGCCAGCGTGGCGCTCGCGTCGTCGGCCGGCGCGGTGCGCGTGCGGCCGACGCGGCTGGCCGCGCCGCGCGCGTCGAAGCGGTACCAGTACCAGCGGCCCGGCTCGAGTCCGCGCGGTTCGGCGTGCACGCTGTGCGCGTCGGCGGCGTGCGCGGTCTCGCTGCCGCGCGCCACCACGTCGCGCATCGACTCGTCGCGCGCGACCGACCAGCGCACCTCCACCGCATCGGGCAGACCGTCGCCGGCGAGCCGCGTCCACAGCACCATGCCGTCGGCGCGCGGCTGGCCGCTGGCGACGCCGAGCGCGAAGCGGTCCGCCGACACCGACGTCGCCGCCCGCAGCCACGCGGGCGCGCCGAGCGCGGCCGCGCCGGCGGCCAGCGAGGCAAGGGTGCGACGGCGCGTGAGCGGCATGCGCGCGAGCATAGCGGCGGCACGTGACGCCGCGCGAGGCCGCACGGCTATCATCCGCGCCCGCACCGTCGCCCCGCATGTCGCAAGCCCCCGCCACGCTCAACCCCGCGCAGCTCGAGGCCGTGCACTGGCTGCGCGGGCCGTGCCTGGTGCTGGCGGGCGCGGGCTCGGGCAAGACGCGCGTCATCACGCACAAGATCGCGCGGCTGCTGCAAAGCGGCCTCGAGCCACGCCGCATCGCGGCCATCACGTTCACCAACAAGGCCGCGGCCGAGATGCGCGAGCGCGCCCGCGCGCTGGTCGGTGCGCGCGCCGCCGGCGAGCTGATCGTCAGCACGTTCCATTCGCTGGGCGTGCGCCTGCTGCGCGAGGACGGCGCGGCCATCGGCATGAAGCCGCAGTTCTCGATTCTCGACAGCGACGACGTGCTGGGCTTGCTGCGCGACGCCGGCGGCACCACCGATGCCGCGCTCGCGCGTCGCTGGCAGTGGACGATCAGCCTGTGGAAGAACCAGGGCCTCGACGCCGCCGCGGCCGAAGGCGTGGCGGCGAGCGACGACGAGCGCGTGGCCGCGCGCGTGATGCGGCGCTACGAGGAGCGCCTCGCCGCGTACCAGGCGGCGGACTTCGACGACCTGATCGGCCTGCCGCTGAAGCTGCTGCAGCGCGACGACGCGGTGCGCGCGAAGTGGCGCGAGCGCCTGCGCCACGTGCTGGTCGACGAGGTGCAGGACACCAACGCCGTGCAGTACGAGCTGCTGAAGATGCTGGTCGGCGACGACGGCGTGTTCACCGCGGTCGGCGACGACGACCAGAGCATCTACGGCTGGCGCGGCGCGACCATCGAGAACCTGAAGCGCCTGCCGCAGGACTACCCGAAGCTCAAGGTCATCGCGCTGGAGCAGAACTACCGCTCCACCGGCGCGATCCTGCGCGCGGCCAACCACGTGATCGCGGCCAACCCCAAGCTGTTCGACAAGAAGCTGTGGAGCGAGCTCGGCGAGGGCGAGCCGGTGCGCGTGGTCGAGTGCGACGCCGAGGAGCACGAGGCCGAGCGCGTGCTCGCGTGGGTCCAGTCGCGCCGCGCGCAGGGCGCGCGCTTCGCCGACTGCGCGGTGCTGTACCGCGCCAACCACCAGAGCAAGCCGTTCGAGCAGAAGCTGCGCGCGGCGCAGATCCCGTACAAGGTGTCGGGAGGCCAGAGCTTCTTCGACCGTGCCGAGATCCGCGACCTTGTGGCGTGGCTGCGGCTGATCGTCAACAACGACGACGACCCCGCGTTCCTGCGCGCGGTGTCGACGCCCAAGCGCGGCATCGGCCACCAGACGCTGGCCGCGCTCGGCACCTTCGCCGGCCAGTGGAAGACCAGCCTGTTCGAGGAGCTGTTCGCCGACAGCCTGGGCGCGGTGCTCAACGCGCGCGCGCTCGGCTCGCTGCGCGAGTTCGGCCGTGTCGTCAACGAGTTCGAGCACCGGGCGCGCCACACGCGCGGCGCCGACGACGCGCGCGCGCTGCTGCTCGGCTGGCTGAAGGACATCGGCTACGAGCAGCACCTGTTCGACCAGGACGACGAGAAGCTCGCCGCCGCGCGCTGGAGCAACGTGCTGGAGTTCGTCGACTGGATGGCGCGCCGCTGCGAGGGCGAACCCGACGGCGGCGCCGAGCCGCAGACCGTGCTGCAGGTGGCGCAGACCATCAGCGTGATCCTGAGCCTGGCCGAACGCGGCGAGGAGCAGGACGTGGTGACGCTGTCGACGCTGCACGCCGCGAAGGGCCTGGAATGGCCGCACGTGTGGCTGGCCGGCGTGGTCGAGGGGCTGCTGCCGTTCAAGGCCGAGGACGACGACATGACGCGCGAGCGGCTCGAGGAGGAGCGCCGGCTCATGTACGTCGGCATCACGCGCGCGCGCCTGTCGCTCGCGCTCGGCGTGCCGCGCCGGCGCAAGCGCGGGCGCGACATGGTGGCGGCGAAGCCGAGCCGCTTCATCGCCGAGATGAAGCTCGACGAGGCGCGCGAGAAGGTCGATCCGCACGAGCGCCTCGCGAAGCTGCGCGCCGAACTCGCGGCACGCGCGGCGCCGGTCACGCCGGCGGTGCCGTCGGGCGCGGCGGCCGACTCGACCCTGGAGACGCGATGAACGCCACATCGATGCTCGCGTCGCGCGGCTGGCTCGTGCTCGCCGCGGCGGCGGCGGCCGTCACCATCGGCACGCAGATGGTCGGGCTTCGCGAGCCGGCGTTCGTCGCCAAGCCGCTGGCCACGATCGCGATCTTCGCGTGGGCCCTCGGGCGCGCGGGCGATCTCGGGTCGCGCCGGCGCTTCGTGCTGCTCGGGCTCGTGTTCTCGCTGGCCGGCGACGTCGCGCTGCTGTGGCCGCGCGAAGGCTTCATCACGGGGCTGGTCGCGTTCCTGCTCGCGCATCTCGCGTACATCGTGGCGTTCACGCGCGGCAGTGCGTTCGCCGCGCGGCGCGCGCCTTTGGCGGCGTACGC
>CAZFET010000160.1:5577-8205 GCA_964517545.1 uncultured Burkholderiaceae bacterium | reverse complement strand
CGGCGTGCTGCCCCCGCGTGCGCGGCCGACAACCCGTGCCCGCTGCCGAAGCGCGCGAAGCCGAGGGCCATCGCGCGCAGCGCAATGCCGTAGGTCGGGATCGAGCAGCCGTCGATGCCGCGCGGCGCGCGCTCGATGTCGGCGCCGGTGACGGCGGCGAGCGCGGCGGCCACCTCGCGCATCACCGGATGCTCGTGGCGCACGTAGCCGCGCACGAAGGCCTGCGGGTCGCGGCCGGTGACGCGCGCCATCAGGCAGCCGACGCAGACGAAGCCTGCGTGCTTGCCAGAGCAGTTGTTGTGCGCCGGGCCCGGCGTGCGGCCCGCGCGCGCCAGCGCGTGCACGGCGGTGTCGAGATAGGGCCAGTGCGCGCCGCACTCGAGCGCGCTCTCGTCGAGGCTGGCCTTGGCGAGCATCGCGCGCGCGGTGGCGACGTGGCCGTCCTCGCCGCCGTGCGACGCGCAGGCGAGCGCGAGCTCCTCGTCGCGCAGCCCGAACGCGTCGGCCGCGCCGCCCGCCACCAGGGGCAACGCCTGCAGCGCCTTGACCGCCGAGCGCGGGAAGACGGGGCGCTCGATGTCGCCGAGCGACGCGAGCAGCGCGCCGTCGGCGTCGACGACGGCCAGCGAGCCGGCGTGCCGCGACTCCACGGCCGCGCCGCGCAGCAGCTGCACGAGAGGCGGGTTCGTCATGCGCGCAGTGTGCCGCAGCCCCACCGCCGCGCGCACTGCGCACGCCGCGGGCGGCGCCTCAGCCGGGGCGCGCGGGCGTGCGGCCGGCCTCGCGCAGGTGGCGGTAGACCGTCGTGCGCGAGATGCCGAGCGCGCGCGCGGTGCGCGCCACGCAGCGGCCGCTGTGCTCGAACTCGCGCAGCACCACTTCCGTGGCGTGGCGCTGCAGCTGCGAGCCGTGCGCGCCGGGCGCCGGGCCCGCCACGGCCGCCGGCAGCACGCGCTCGACGTCGTCGAGCGCCAGCCGGCTGCTGCGCGCGCCGAGCAGCGCACGCGTGAGCACCGCGCGCAACTCGCGGAAGTTGCCCGGCCACGCGTGGCGCGACAGGCGCGCGACGCTGTCGTCGTCGATCGACGCGCTCGCGTCGATCTCGCGCAGCACGTGGCGCACCGCGGCGGCGAAGTCGCGCCGCTCGCGCAACGGCGGCAAGGCGGCGCGCACGGTGTCGAGCCGGTACAGCAAGTCGGCGCGGAAGCGCTGCGCCGCCACGTCGTCGGCGAGATCGGCGTTGGTCGCGGCGAGCAGCTGCACGTCGACCCGCCGCGTCTGCGTGCCGCCCACCGGTCGCACCAGCCTGTCGTCGAGGAAGCGCAGCAGCGCGGCCTGCAGCTGCAGCGGCAGCTCGCGCACCTCGTCGAGCAGCAAGGTGCCGCCGTCGGCGCTGGCGATCAGGCCGGGGCTGCCTTCGCGCCGCGATCCGGTGAAGGCGCCGCCCGCGTAGCCGAACAGCTCGGCCTCGAACAGCTCGGCCGGCAGCGCGCCGCAGTTCACCGCGACGAAGGCGCCGCGGCGTCCGCTGGCGGCGTGCGCGTGGCGCGCGAGCAGTTCCTTGCCGGTGCCGGTCTCGCCGCAGATGAGCACGGGCGCGCGCAGCCGCGCGGCGGACTCGACCAGCGCCACGGCCTCGCGTACCGCGGGGTCGCCGGCGAGCATTGGCGCGTCGGCCGGCGCGGGCGGCGGCGGCGCGCCGCGCCGTGCGGCTGCGCCCGCGTGGCCGTGCGGCGTGCGCGCGGAGGCGGAGGAGGGTGCGAAGGCAGCGGCGAGGTCGCGCGCGGGCACCGGCGCGTGCAGTCCTGCGTGCGCGGGCGCGGCCGCCGCGTCGGTGACGTGCCACGCGGGCAGCGCCGGCATCGGCCGCGCGCGCGCGAAGTGGACCCCGCGCGCGTGCAAGGTGCTGCCCATCGCGTCGCGCAGGCGCACCTCGGGCTCGGCCAGCAGGCGCGCCAGCGCGAGCTCGAAGGGCTCGTGGAAGATCTGCTCGAAGGCGCGGCCCGGCGTGGTGTCGAGCCCGGCCAGCAGCGCCTGCGCGCGCGCGGTCAGCGCGAGCAGCCGACCGTCGACGTCGAACGCCAGCAGGCCGGCGCTCACGGTGCCGAGGAACTCGGCGCGCGGGTGGATCGCGATGACCGTGTCGCCGCGCAGCTCGTGGCCGAACAGCAGGTTCTCGATGTGCGTGGCCGCCATCTGCACCAGCGCCTGCGTGTGCCGCTGCCGCGACTCGTAGTACGACGACGCGTCGAGCACGCCGACGATGTCGCCGCGCGGCCCGCGGATCGGCGAGGCGGTGCACGAGATGTCGCCGAACTTGAAGAAGAAGTGCTCCAGCCCGTTCACCGCCACCGAGCGGCCGGTGGCCAGCGCGGTGCCGAGGCCGTTGGTGCCGGCGACGTCTTCCGACCAGCGGCTGCCCAGCAAGATGCGCTCGCCCGACGAGCTGGTGGCAAAGCGGTTGTCGGCGTACAGGTCGAGGATCACGCCCTCGCGGTCGGCGAACGCGAGCAGGAAGTTGGACCCGGCGATCTGGTGGAACAAGGTCTCCAGCTCGGCCAGCGCCAGCCGGCGCAGCACGCCGACCGAGTCGCGCCGGCGGGCCACTTCGGCGGCCGAGGCCACGTC
>CAZFET010000160.1:0-5567 GCA_964517545.1 uncultured Burkholderiaceae bacterium | reverse complement strand
CCTGCAGAGGCTGCCGCGGCGAGGAACCACAGCGCGGCTGCCAAAAACGCCGACGATGAGCGGAACTGTTGCCTGAACGTACGCATGGCGGCCCCCTTTTTCGCCATACTATCCGCCTCCGCGGCCGACGCCACGTCGGTGCGCGGGCCGACGCCGAGGTCGAGGCCCGCGTCCATGCAGCGCACCCAGCTGTCGAGGATGTCCGCCGGCGGCAGGCCGTCGGGCGGCATCGCGGCGCCGCGTGCGCGCACGGCCCGCGCATGCGCCAGCAGGCGTTCGTTTCCCGGGCTCATGGTCGTCTCCTCCTCGCCCCTCGGAGAGCGCAACGTAGCAGCCGCGACCCCCGCCTCACAAGTGCACAGCTTCTGGACAACTGTGCAGCGCCACGGCGTGCAGTGGTACGGCCCGGCACGACGACCTCGCCAGCGTGACAGAGGGAGGCCTCGCATCGCCATGCGGGTTTCCGCGATGTGGCACGCGCTTTGCGCCCTGCGCGCCGTCCGCTCGACCGGACGCAGCAGAACGCCCTCAAACGACTCTGGAGACAGACCATGAAGACACGCACCCTGCGACGGCTGGCGGTGGCGATGTGCGCCGCCGCAGCGGCGCTGCCGCTGGCCGCACAGCCGAACCTCGAGAAGCTCAAGCAGTTCAAGGTCGCGACCACCGACCTCAACATCCCCGTGGTGCCGCAGACCGGCGCGAACGCCAACGCGATCAAGGAGAACCTCAAGCGCGTGAAGCTGCCGCCCGGCTTCAGGATCGAGCTGTTCGCGATCGTGCCCGACGCGCGCCACATGGCGGTGGCGCCGAGCACCAACATGCTGTTCGTCGGCACGCGCAAGACCACCGTGTGGGCGGTGACCGACCGCAACTCCGACGGCGTGGCCGACGAGGTGAAGAGCTTCGCGCCGAGCCTGAAGTTCACCAACCCGAACGGCGTGTGCTGGACCAAGGACGGCTTCCTGATCGTGGTCGAGCACAACCGCGTGCTCAACTTCCCGGCCGCCGAGTTCTTCTACGAAGGCCCGGACGTCGCGGTGATCGAGGTGCTCGGCCAGGGCAAGCTGATCCCGCCCGAGGAGGAGAGCTTCAACCACGGCGCGCGCACCTGCCGCGTCAGCGACGACGGCAAGCTCTACGTCACGCTGGGCCAGCCCTACAACGTGCAGCCGAAGGAGAAGGTCGCGCTGTACGAGCAGCTCGGCATCGGCGGCATGATCAGCTTCAATCCGTTCGACGGCTCGGGCCGCGCGGTGGTGGCCAAGGGCGTGCGCAACTCGGTGGGCATGGACATCAACCCGAAGGACAAGACGGTGTGGTTCACCGACAACCAGACCGACGGCATGGGCGACGACACGCCGCCGGGCGAGCTCAACCGCATCACGCGGCCGGGCGGCGGCGGCGAGCACTTCGGCTACCCGTACATCCACGGCAACAACGTCGTCATCGCCGGCACCGCCGCCGCGCCCGACCTGAAGGGCATGAACCCGCCGGCGCAGTGGACCAAGCCGCAGGTGGAGTTCCCGGCGCACCAGGCGCAGCTTGGCATGACCTTCTACAACGGCAAGATGTTCCCGCCGAAGTACCAAGGCGGCATCTTCGTCGCCGCGCACGGCTCGTGGAACCGCAGCAAGCCCACGGGTGCGTTGATCGACTTCGTCTCCGTCAAGGCCGACGGCACGGCCGACAAGCACGAGGTCTTCGCGCAGGGCTGGCTCGACGAGAACGGCATCTACCGCGGCCGGCCGGTCGACGTGGCGGTGATGAAGGACGGCTCGCTGCTGGTCAGCGACGACTTCGCCGGCGCGATCTACCGCATCACCTATTCGGCGCCCTGAGTCGCGAGGAGGGCAGGACGGGCGGGCCGGAGGCGACGGGATGCGCCTCCGAGCCCGACCCGCCGCCGCACTCGCGCAATCGCCTGCGTGGTCCGTTGTGGCACACCGGCCCGGGGTTAGCCCGGGCTGGTGAGCGCCGCCGCCGCGCGGTTTCATGACGGCGCGGCCCTGCGGGGCCGCACCCGAAAGAGGACTTCATGGTTTCGACCCTTCGCGCCACCGTGCTGGCGTGCGCCTCGACGGCGGCGTGCTGCGCCGCGTGGGCCGACGACGTCGGCCGGGCCCGGGCGCAACAAGCCTGCGCGGTGTGCCACGGGCCGCTGGGCGTGTCGAGCGCGCCCGACGCGCCCAACCTGGCCGGCCAGCCCGAGCTGTACCTGGCCTCGCAGTTGCGCGCCTATCGCAGCGGCGCGCGACGGCCCGAAGTGATGAACGTGATCGCCAAGCCCCTGACCGACGATGAGATTGCTTCCCTTGCCCGCTGGTACCAGTCGATCCGCATCGAGGCGCGTGCGCCGGACTGACACGGCCCGTGTCGCCGCGCTGTGCACGGCCGCGCTGTGCGCGGCGTGCGCCGCGCGCGCGCAAGGCGGCTCGCTCGAGCCGGTGGTGGTCAGCGGCAGCCGCGTCGAGACGCGCGTGCTCGACGCGCCCTATGCGATCGGCGTGGTCGGCGCCGACGAGCTGCGCGCCGGCGGCGCGATGGTCAACCTGTCGGAAGCCCTGGTGCGCGTGCCGGGACTCACGATCGGCAACCGCAGCAACTACGCGCAGGACCTGCAGATCTCGAGCCGCGGCTTCGGCGCGCGCGCGAACTTCGGCGTGCGCGGGCTGCGCCTGTACACCGACGGCATCCCCGCCACCATGCCCGACGGGTCGGGCCAGGTGACGCACTTCGACCTCGCGGGCGCCGAGCGCATCGAGGTGCTGCGCGGACCGTTCTCGGCGCTGTACGGCAACAGCTCGGGCGGCGTGATCGCGCTGTTCTCGGCCGAGCCGAAGTCGCCGCGCGTGGAGTTCGGCTTCGACGCCGGTTCGTTCGGGCTGCGGCAGGTGCGCGGCAGTGTCGGCGGGCCGGTCGGCGACGGCTGGCATGCGCAGACGCAGCTGTCGCACTTCGAGATCGACGGCTTCCGCCCGCGCAGCGCCGCGCAGCGCGACCTGATGACCGCGCGCCTCGGCTACGTGGGCGCGAGCGACCGCGTGACCCTGCTGGTCAACAGCCTCGACCAGCCGGCCGACGATCCGCTCGGCCTGACGCGCGCGCAGTTCGACGCCGATCCGCTGCAGACCGCGCCGCAGGCCACGCAGTTCAGGACACGCAAGCAGGCCGAGCAGTCGCAGCTCGGCGTGAACTGGCAGCATCGCTTCGGCGAGTCGTCGCTGCTCGCGGCGAGCGAGCTGGTGGTCTACGCCGGCGACCGCTCGGTGACCCAATGGCAGTCGATCCTGCCGGCCACCCAGCTCGCGAGCGCGCGCCATCCCGGCGGCGTGATCGACTTCGACCGCAGCTACCAGGGCGTCGACGCGCGCGTGCACTGGCGGCTGGGCGCGCTGCGCCTCGTCACCGGCGTCCACCACGAGCGGCAGGACGAGGACCGGCGCGGCTTCGAGAACTTCACCGGCACGGGCGCGTCGCAGGTGCTCGGCGTCACCGGCGCCCTGCGCCGCGACGAGCGCAACCGCGCGCGCTCGACCGACGTGTACGCGCAAGGCGACGCCGAGCTCGGCGCCTTCAGCGCCACGCTGGGCGTGCGCAGCGGCAAGGTCGAGTTCGACGCGCGCGACGCGTTCCTGTCCAACGGCGACGACTCCGGCTCGCGCAGCTTCTCGTACACCAACCCGGTGGCCGCGCTCGCATGGCGCGCCGCGCCGGGCTTGCGCGTGTACGCGAGCATCGGGCGCGGCTTCGAGGCGCCCACGCTCAACGAGCTGGCCTACCGCGCCGACGGCAGCTCCGGCTTCAACGACAGCTTGCGCGCGCAGCGCAGCCGGCAGCTCGAGCTCGGCACGAAGTGGCGCACGGCCGACGGCCGCGCGGCGCTCGACCTCGCGCTCTTCGAGGCGCGCACCGACGACGAGATCGCCACGCTCACCAACGCCGGCGGACGATCCTCGTTCCGCAACGTCGGCCGCACCACGCGCCGCGGCGCCGAACTGGCGGCGCGCTGGCAGTTCGCGCCCACCTGGCGCACGGCCGTCGCGCTCACCTGGCTCGACGCGCGCTACCGCGACGACTTCCTCGCCTGCGCCGGCGTGCCGTGCACCGCACCCAGCGTGCCCGTGCCCGCGGGCCACCGCATCGCCGGCACGCAGCCGCGCAGCGGCTTCGCCGAACTCGCGTGGGCGCCGTCGGACGCGACCGAACTGGCCGCCGAATGGCGCGGCCAGGGCCGCAGCGCCGTCAACGACACCAACAGCGACTTCGCCTCGGGCTTCGGCGTGCTGTCCTTGCGCGCGCGCCAGCGCTACGCGCTCGGCGGCGGCGCCTACGTCGAAGCCTTCGCGCGCGTGGACAACCTCGCCGACAAGCGCTACGCAGGCACGGTGATCGTCAACGAAGGCAACGGCCGCTTCTTCGAGACCGCGCCGCCGCGCGCATGGCTGCTGGGGGTGAGGGTGGGGCAGGGGTTCTGACTCCGACCCGGCCCGCCACGCTGGCGGCTTTGCTGGGGGCGACTACTGCAGACCGACACTCTGCTCGGGAGACCACCTCCACGGACCTGAACCGTCACGGGTGAACACGACCGTCGGGGACTGACCGATGCGACTGGCGAGCGCAAGATCCCTCGGCACAACGGTGATTGCCACCCGACCGGGGGCATCATCGATAGACAGGCCCACGTGAACGCTTCGGTCATCGCGCCTGACGGTTCGCTTTGCTTCGGCGGGTGATGCTTCCCGTAAAGCGTTCGGCGCTTCAGCTTCGATGTCGAAAGGCCTGTGCACCTGAGACTCCGGGAGCGAGATTCCGAGTGGCACTGAACCGGTGCTTTGCCACGCCTGAAATGCGATCGACACGACTCTGGCGAGAGCCGGGTAAGAGTTCCCCAAGCGCGCGAGAGATGAACGGTCGATCTGAACATCGGGCGTCGTCGGTTCCGGCACGGTTGTCGAGCTGGCTCCGCCATCCGACCTGGCTTGCGCAAGTGGCCAAGCCGAAGGAACTGCGTTGAAGCCTTCGAGACCTCTACCAGGGACGCCATAGCGCGGGTTGAAGGTGAGGGCCGCCACGAGCGCCGGCTCAGGACAGGCTTCTGCGGTTGAGCCTTCGTCTCCGGACGACGCGTACACGCAGCTGTGGCAAAGGCGACCCACGTTGACGGAATGGCCGATGTCTCCGTGAGTGCAGCGGAACTGGCACTGCGTCCCCTGGCCACCCGACTCGCACTCACCATAGGACGCACAACGCGTGCAGCACCCGGATGCAAACGCCGCGATGTGAACCGCCCACATCAGAGCGCAGACGAACGCGCCTGCGAGTGTCCTCTTGAGCATGACTGACTCTCCCTTGGCGAACTCGATGCGCCAAAAAAATAGCTTCGCGCCAACTGGTTTGTCAACGTTCGCAAGCCGACGGGGCGGCCACGCCATGGCACGCCAATCCCCTGCGGACTTTGAGTCGGCGTCAGCGTTCCTCACGCCACGTGGAGGCCGACCCGCCACAATCGCCCCGATGTCCCCGCTCGCGCTGTCGCTCGTGCTCGTCGCCGCCGCCTTGCATGC
>CAZFET010000159.1:3346-8213 GCA_964517545.1 uncultured Burkholderiaceae bacterium | reverse complement strand
TCGCGCGCGAAGTGATCGAGGCCCATGCCGGCCGCGAGATGGAGCATCCGGTGGGCACGGGCCCGTACCGCCTCGCGTCGTGGAAGCGCAGCTCGATGATCGTGCTCGAGCGCAACCCGAACTACCGCGAGCACCGCTACGCCGCGCAGGCGCCGGCCGGCGACGCGCGCGCGCAGGCCGTGGCGCAGCGGCTGGCCGGTCGCCGCCTGCCGATGATCGACCGCGTGGAGGTGTCGATCGTCGAGGAGCAGCAGCCGCGCTGGCTGGCCTTCCTCAACGCCGAGCACGACATGCTCGAGCGGCTGCCCAACGACTTCGCGCCGGTGGCGATCCCGAACGACGAGCTCGCGCCGCACCTGGCGAGGAAGGGCATCGTCGCCGAGCGCGCGCCGCTGGTGGACGTGACCTTGGCGTACTTCGGCATGGAGCATCCGGTGGTCGGCGGCACCACGCCCGAGAAGGTGGCGCTGCGCCGCGCCATCGCGCTGGCCTACGACGTCGGCGAGGAGATCTCGGTGCTGCGCAAGGGCCAGGCGGTGCCGGCGCAATCGATCGTGCCGCCGCTGGTGTCGGGCTACGACCCCGAGTTCCGCAGCGAGATGAGCGTGGTTAGGCGGGCCGAGGCGAAGGCGCTGCTCGGCCTGTGCGGCCCTGTCGGCCGCGACGGCGGCGGCTGGCGCGGCCTGCCCGGCGGCCGGCCGCTGGTGCTGGAGTACGCGACGCAGCCCGACCAGGCCTCGCGCCAGCAGGCCGAGCTGTGGAAGAAGCACATGCGCGCGATCGGCGTGCGCATCGAGTTCCAGATCGCCAAGTGGCCCGAGCAGCTCAAGGCCTCGCGCGCCGGCAAGCTGATGATGTGGGGCGTCGCCTGGAGCGCGGCGACGCCCGACGGCGCGTACTTCCTCGACCTCGGCTACGGCCCGAACAAGGGTCAGGCCAACCACGCGCGCTTTCACCTGCCCGCCTTCGACGAGCTGTACCGCCGGCTGTTCGTGCTGCCCGACGGCCCCGAGCGCGACGCGCTGTTCGCCGAAGCCAAGAAGCTGCTGATCGCCTACATGCCGTACAAGGTGACGAGCCATCGCATCGCCACCGACCTGATGCATCCGTGGGTGATCGGCTACCGGCGCCATCCGTTCCTGCGCGACTGGTGGCGCTATGTCGACGTCGATCCGGCCGTCGACGGCAAGTCGGCGGCAGGCGCGCCATGAGCCTGCGCCGCCGGCCCTTCCTCGGCGCCGCCGCCGCGGCCGCGATCGCGCCCGGCGCGCTGCGTGCGCAGGCCACCGTCGACGCGGCCGGCCGCAAGGTGCTGCGCTACGCGTTCCCGACCGCCGAGACCGGCTTCGACCCGGTGCAGATCAGCGACATCTACTCGCGCATCGTCACCGCGCACATCTTCGAGTCGCTGTACGAGTACGACCACCTCGCGCGGCCGTACCGGCTCAAGCCCTGCACCGCCGCCGCGATGCCCGAGGTCTCGGACGACTTCCGCACGTTCGTCGTGCGCATCCGGCCCGGGCAGTTCTTCCACGACGACCCGGCGTTCAAGGGCCGCCCGCGCGAGCTGACCGCGCACGACTACGTGTACGGCTTCCGGCGGCACTACGACCCGGCGCTGAAGGCGGCGACGCAGAGCTTCCTCGAGGAAGCCGGCATCGTCGGCCTGCGCGAGCTGCGCGAGGCGGCCGTCAAGAGCGGGCGTTTCGACTACGACGCGCCGGTCGAGGGCCTGCAGGCACTGGACCGCTACACCCTGCGCTTCCGCCTGCGCGAGCCGCGCCCGCGCTTCCTGTTCACCCTGGCCACGCCGGACGTGTACTGCGCGATGGCGCGCGAGGTGGTCGAGGCCTACGGCGACAGGATCATGGAGCACCCGGTGGGCACGGGTCCGTTCCGCCTGGTCGAGTGGCGGCGCAGCTCGCGCATCGTGCTCGAGCGCCATCCGCGCTGGCGCGAGCGCACCTACGACGCCGAACCCGGCGAGGCCGACGCCGAGGGCCGCGAGTGGGCGCGCCGCTTCGCCGGCCGGCGCCTGCCGATGATCGACCGCGTCGAGATCTCGGTCATCGAGGAGGCGCAGCCGCGCTGGCTGGCCTTCCTCAACGAGGAGCACGACCTGATCGAGCGGCTGCCGCCGGAGTTCGCCGGCCAGGCCATCCCGGGCGGCCAGCTCGCGCCCAACCTGGCCAGGCGCGGCATCCGCAAGTACCGCGTGCCCGGCGCCGACGTGACGCTCACCGTCTACAACATGGAGCACCCGCTGGTCGGCGGCATCACGCCGGAGAAGGTGGCGCTGCGCCGCGCGCTCAACCTCGCGTACGACGTGGACCGCGAGATCCGCCTCGTGCGCCGCGGCGAGGCGATCCCGGCGCAGTCGATCATGCCGCCCATGACCTCGGGCTACGACCCGCAGGCGCGCACCGAGATGAGCGAGCACAGCGTCGCGCGCGCGAAGGCGCTGCTCGACCTGTACGGCTGGGTCGACCGCGACGGCGACGGCTGGCGCGAGCAGCCCGACGGGTCGCCGCTGGTGCTGGAGCTGCTGACGCAGACCGACCAGACGCAGCGCCAGCTCGACGAGCTGTGGAAGAAGGCGATGGACGCGATCGGCGTGCGCGCCGTGCTGCGCCCCGGCCAGTGGCCCGAGAACCTGCGCGCGGCGCGCTCGGGCAAGTTCATGATCTGGCGCGTGGGCTCGAGCGCCGCATCGCCCGACGGGCAGGGCGCGCTCGAGCGCTGCTACGGGCCGTCGGTGGGCAAGGGCAACATTGCGCGCTTCCGGCTCGACGCCTTCGACCGGATCTACGACCGCATGAAGCTGCTGCCCGATGGCCCCGAGCGCGACGCGCTGTTCCGCCAGGCCACGAAGCTGATGGTGGCCTACGCGCCGTACCGCTTCAACACGCACCGCATCCTCACCGACCTCGCGCATCCGTGGGTGCACGGCTACCGCCGGCCGCCGTTCTGGCTCGCCTGGTGGCAGTTCGTCGACGTCGCGCCGGGCCCCGACGCGCGCGTGTGAGGCGATCGGCCGACGCACGATGTACGCCCCGACCCCCACCATCGGCATGCTGATCCGCCAGTGGCGGCAGCGGCGCCGGCTGTCGCAGCTCGAGCTGGCCGCCGACGCGGACATCTCCACGCGCCACCTGAGCTTCCTCGAGACCGGGCGCTCGTCGCCGAGCCGCGAGATGGTGCTGCGGCTGGCCGAACGGCTCGACGTGCCGCTGCGCGAGCGCAACCGCATGCTCGTCGCGGCCGGCTTCGCGCCGATGTACCGCGAGCGCGCACTCGACGACCCCGAGCTGCTGGCCGCGCGGCAGGCGGTGGACACCTTGCTCGCGGCGCACGAGCCGTTCCCGGCGCTGGCCATCGACCGGCACTGGCAGCTGGTCGCGGCCAATCGCACCGTCCACCGGCTGCTCGACGGCATCGACCCCGCGCTGCTGGCGCCGCCGCCGAACGTGCTGCGCCTGAGCCTGCATCCGCGCGGGCTGGCGCCGCGCATCGCCAACCTCGGCCAGTGGCGGCGCCACCTGCTGGCGCGGCTGCAGCACCAGGTCGACGCCACCGCCGACACGCAGCTCGAGGCGCTGCTGGTCGAGCTGCGCGAGCTGCCGGTGCTGTCGCAGGGCCACGACGCGCCCGAGCCGGCCGGCGCGAGCGAGTCGGTCGTGGTGCCGCTGCAGCTGCACACGCCGCACGGGCTGCTGAGCTTCATCGGCACCACCACGGTGTTCGGCACGCCGGCCGACATCACCCTCGCCGAATTGGCGCTGGAGCTGATGTTCCCGGCCGATGCGTTCACCGCGCAGGCCTTGCGCGCGGCGATGGCCGGCGCGCCGCAGCCGACGGCCGTCGAGCCGGAGTCCGCGTCGTGAACGCCGTGCCTGCCGCATCGCCCGAGCCGCAGATCACGCGCTATCGGCGCTGGCTGCGCGAGCGTCGCGGCCTCGTGTTCGACGAGCGCGATCCCGACGCGCTGTGGCGCTGGTCGGTCGCCGACCTGCGCGCGGTCTGGGGCTCGATCTGGGAGTACTTCGACATCCAGTCGCCCACCGGGTACGAGACGGTGCTGGCCGACGAAGTCATGCCAGGCGCGCGCTGGTTCCCCGGCGCACAGCTGAACTACGCGCGCCAGGCGCTGCGCCACGCCGAGCGCGCGCACGCGGCCGGCCATCCGGCCATCGTGTGGCGCGACGAGACCATGGGCCGCGCGCTGGCCGAGCTGTCGTGGCCCGAGCTGCGCCGCCAGGTGGCGTCGCTCGCGGCGCACCTGAAGCGCCTGGGCGTGCGGCGCGGCGACCGCGTGTGCGCGTGGCTGCCCAACCGGCCCGAGACCGTGGTGGCCTTCCTCGCCTGCGCGAGCGTCGGCGCGGTGGGGTCGGTGTGCTCGCCCGACATGGGGCCGCTGGCCGTGCTCGACCGCTTCCGGCAGATCGAGCCGGTGCTGCTGTTCGCGTGCGACGGCTACCGCCACGGCGGCGTGGCGCACGACCGGCGCGAGGTGCTCGCGTCCTTGCTGCGCGAGCTGCCGTCGCTGCGTCACGTGGTGCTGCAGCCGGTGCTCGGCCTGCCCGAGCCGCCCGCGCCGGCCGACGGCCCGCAGCGCCACCGGCTGTCCGAGCTGCTGCGCGACGACGAGCCGTTCGAGCCCGAGTGGCTGCCGTTCGATCATCCGCTGTGGATCGTCTACTCGAGCGGCACCACCGGGCTGCCCAAGGCCATCGTGCACGGCCACGGCGGCGTGGTGCTCGAGGCGCTGAAGCTCGGCACCTTGCACAACGACCTCGGCCCGAGCGTCGAGCACGGCGAGCGCTTCCACTGGTACAGCTCCACCGGCTGGATCATGTGGAACGCGCAG
>CAZFET010000159.1:0-3336 GCA_964517545.1 uncultured Burkholderiaceae bacterium | reverse complement strand
CTGCTGGGCGGCACCACGATCTGCCTGTACGACGGCAGCCCCGCCGGCACCGATCCGGCGTCGCCCGACTGGCTCACCTTGTGGCGCTTCGCGGCCGACGCGCGGGTCACCTTCTTCGGCGCGGGCGCGGCGTTCTACGCGAGCTGCATGAAGGCCGGCGTCGAGCCGGCGCGCGCGGCCGACCTGTCGCGGCTGCGCGCGCTCGGCTCGACCGGCTCGCCGCTGGCCGAGGAGGCGTGGCCGTGGGTCGACGCGCACGTGGCGCGCGGCATCTGGCTCGCGGTGATCTCCGGCGGCACCGACTTCGCCGGCGCCTTCATCGGCGGCGACCGCACCCGGCCCGTGGTGCCCGGCGAGATGCAGTGCCGCTGCCTCGGCGCGGCGGTGCACGCGTTCGACGAGCAGGGCCGCGAACGGGTCGACGAGGTGGGCGAGCTGGTCTGCACGAAGCCCATGCCGTCGATGCCGCTGGTCCTGTGGAACGACCCCGACGGCCGGCGCTACCGCGACAGCTACTTCGACATGTTCCCCGGCGTGTGGCGGCACGGCGACTGGATCCGCATCACCGCGCGCGGCACGGCGGTGATCTACGGGCGCAGCGACGCCACCATCAACCGCCACGGCATCCGCATGGGCACGGCCGAGCTGTACCGCGCGGTGGAGGCGCTGCCCGAGGTGCTCGACAGCCTCGTGGTCGACCTCGAGTACCTCGGCCGCGAGAGCTGGATGGGGCTGTTCGTCGTGCTGCGCGACGGCATCGTGCTCGATCGGGCGCTCGAGTCGCGCAGCCGCCAGGCGGTGCGCGCGGCGCTGTCGCCGCGCCACGTGCCGAACGACGTGCTGCAGGTGCGCGCGGTGCCGCGCACCCTGTCGGGCAAGAAGATGGAGCTGCCCGTCAAGAAGCTGCTGCTCGGCGCGCCGCCCGAGAAGGTGTTCAACCGCGACGCGATGGCCAACGCCGACTGCGTGGACTGGTTCGTCGACTTCGCGGCGCGGCGCGCGGCCGCTGCGGCGCCGGCCGCCGGCTCGACGGTTCCCTCCAGGCCGCGGTGACGTTGCGGCAGCGCAAGCGCGGCGCGAATCGCGCTGCGCCGCGCGAACGCGCGCGCGCCGCCGGCGTTCTCAAGCGCAGGGTCTGCCGATGGGCGTGCGGGCCGTGGTCGATCGCAGGAGAGTCGAGATGACGACGAAGTGGACCGTCGCGGCCGTGGCGGCCGCCGTGATGGCGCTGGCTGCCGGCGCGGCCGTGGCGCACGGCATGCGCGGCGCGCCGGGCATGGGCGGCATGGACCCGCAGCGCATGCAGTCGATGCACGCCGAGCACGCGAAGCAAAAGGACGGCGGCTGCGCCGATCGCATGCAAGGCCATCGCCACGAGGGCGGCGAGCGCATGGCGCGGGGCATGGGTCACGGCATGGGCCACGGCATGGGCGGCGACACGAGGCACGACCACGGCATGCACGACCACGGCATGCACGACCACGGCATGGGCGGCCACGGCATGGGCGGCCACGGCATGCAAGGCCACGGCATGCACGACGGCGGACACCGCCACGCGGCGCCGCCGCCGTCGACGCCTTCGCAAGGCGAGGCCTGGTCGCCGCCGCCGCCGAAGTCGCGCTGAGCGAACCCGGCCGCGCGCCGCGGGAGGTCAACGCGCCGCGGCCGCGAGCGGGTAGCGCGGCGGCTCGCCCGGCAGCGCCAGCATCGGCGTGACCAGTTCGACGTCGGCGACGGCGCGCGCCAGCGCCTCGGCGCGTGCGGCCTGCGCCGCGTCGGCCACGCAGCCGAGCAGGTAGACGAACCTCCGCTCCGCGCTGACCCAGATCGAGCTGCCGGCGAGTTGCGGGTCGGCGCGCAGCGCGGCGAGCACGTCGCGCGCGATGCGTGCGTCGTAGCGGTACGCGTTGGGCTCGCTGCAGCGGCCGGCCAGCCAGCAGCTGGTGCCGCGTTCGGCGCGGTAGTGCGCCTCCTGGCGGATCTCCGCGTCGGTGTAGGCCGGGCCGCGCGGCGCGGGGCAGGCGCGGCCGGCGGTGGCCTGCTCGAACGGGTCGTGGAAGGGATTCAGCCGCAGCGGCTCGTCGGCGCGGCTCGCCGCGGCGGCGGCCACGAGCGACGCGAGGGCGGCGAGGCGCGCGAGCGAGCTTGTGCGCCGCGACGGGGGTGGGTGGTCCTGCATGGCGCCGATTCTGCTCAGCCTGCGGCGCCCTGCAACGCGTCGAGCCGACTCGCCACCGCGTCGCCCGCCTCCTGCAGGAACACGCGCACGCGCGCCGTGCGGCGCAGGTCGGGATGCGTCAGCAGCCACAGCGGCGTCTCGACCGCCTCGATCGGATCGCTCAGCGCGAGCAGCCCCGGTTCGCGCGCGGCCACGAACAGCGGCAGCAGGCCGACGCCGAGGCCGGTGCGCAGCATCGCCAGCACCGACTGCAGCAGGTCCACGCGCAGCCGCACGCGCTCGGGCGGCACGGTCTCGGTCATCCAGCGGTCGAAGAAGCGCGTGCGGCGGTCGCGCTCGAAGCCGATCCACGGAGCCTCGGCGGCGAGGCGCTCGAGCGGCTGGCGCTTCTGCGGCACGCCCTTGGCGCCGCGCGCGCCGAAGATCGCGAAGCGCACCGTGCCGAGTCGGCGGCCCACCAGGTGCTCGGGCACCTGCTTCGACAGCCGCAGCGCGATCTCGGCCTCGCGCCGCGACAGGTCGGCCAGCGCCGACGATTCGGCCACCTCGACCTCGATGCCCGGGTGCGCGCGCGCGAACGCGGCCAGCGGCTCGGGCAGCAGGTACTGCATCACGATGAAGGCGGTGTTGACGCGCAGCGTGCCCGACAGGTGCGTGTCGCGGCCGAGGATGCGGCGCTGCACGTCGTCGATGCCCGGCCGCATGCGGCGCGCCTGCTCGGTCAGCAGCTCGCCGGCCTCGGTCGGGGCGTAGCCGTGGCGATGGCGCTCGAACAGGCGCGCGCCCAGGCGCCGCTCGAGCGCGTCGAGCCGGCGCAGCACGGTCGAGTGCTGCACGCGCAGCACGCGCGCCGCGCCGGCCAGCGAGCCGGCATCGGCCACGGCCAGCGCGATGCGCAGGTCGTCCCAGTTCAGCGACTCGTCGGCGGGCGGGGCAACGGGCTTGCGTGGCATTCGTACTGTGCGCGGATGCACAATCGGATTGCAGATTCTCGTGTTGTCTGTGCGGCGATGCAAACCTAGAGTGGGGCCATCCGCTCCGGGAGACCGCCATGACCGCCACCCTGACCCTGCATCGCCGTCCGACGGAAAGTGCGCGCGGCGCCGTGGGCACCGCGGGCGCTGCGTCCGAAGGGTCGCCGCGTCCGCATGCGCAAC
>CAZFET010000158.1:0-8241 GCA_964517545.1 uncultured Burkholderiaceae bacterium | reverse complement strand
GGCGCGGTCGTCTCGACGCGTGCGGCATGCCAGCCTTAGGCGCGCGCCAGCGCCGCGAAGTCCGGATTGAACAGGTCGGAGCCCGACACGCGCCCCGGGAACTCGCGCTCCTGATGCATCCGGATCGTGCCGTAGCTGCCGTTGTCGACCACCACCGACACGAGCTTGCCGGCGCTGCAACCCGCGCCGTGGCCGGTGGCCGTGGCGAGTTCCTGGCCCGTCATCAGGAAGTCGCCGTCGCCGGCGACGTTGATCACGGTGCGATGCGGCTCGAGCAGGCTCGCCGCCACGGCCGCGGGCAGTCCGTAGCCCATGGCGCCGGAGGTGGGCGCGAGTTGCGTGCGGCCGTGGTGCTGCAGCCCGGGATAGCGATGGAAGCGGTGCAGCCAGCCGCTGAAGTTGCCCGCGCCGTTGGTGAAGATCGCGTCGGGCGCGAGGCGCGTGAGCGTCTTGACGACCTCGGCCATGTCGAGCGGCGACACCGGCTCGGGCACGAGGTTGGCCTCGTAGTCGGCGTGCGCCGCGGCGCTCCACTCGCGCCACGGCAGGTCGACCGGCGCGGCGAGCGCCTCGAGCGCCTTGGCGGCGCACGCCATCGACGCCTGCAGCAGCAGGTCGGCGGCGTACACGCGGCCGAGTTCCTCGGCGCCGGCGTGCACGTGCACGAGCTTCTGCGCCGGCCGCGGCGCTTCGAGCAAGGTGTAGCCCGACGTGGTCATCTCGCCCAGCCGCGCGCCGACGGCGATCACGAGGTCGGACTCGCGCAGGCGCTGCGCGAGCTTCGGATTGATGCCGATGCCCACGTCGCCCGCGTACAGCGCGTGGCGGTTGTCGAACAGGTCCTGGAAGCGGAACGCGCAGCCCACCGGCAGCGACCAGTTCTCCGCGAAGCGCTGCAGCGCCGCGCAGGACTCGGCGGTCCAGCCGCCGCCGCCGACGATCACGAACGGGCGGCGCGCGGCCAGCAGCATCGTGCGCAGTTCGCGCAGCGCGCCCGGCGCCGGCCAGGCCTGCGCGGGCTCGACGCGCGGCAGCACCGGCGCCTCGGTCGGCGCGGTCAGCACGTCTTCGGGCAGCGCCAGCACCACGGGCCCGGGGCGGCCCTGCATCGCCACGTGGAAGGCGCGCGCCACGTACTCGGGCAGGCGGTCGGCCGACGGCACTTCGGCGGCCCACTTGGCCAGGCCGAGCGTGCCGGGGCCGAACATCTGCCGGTAGTCGATCTCCTGGAACGCCTCGCGGTCGCGCTGCTCGCCGGCCACCTGGCCGATGAACAGGATCATCGGCGTGGAGTCCTGGAACGCGGTGTGCACGCCGATGCTGGCGTTGGTGGCGCCCGGCCCGCGCGTGACGAAGCAGATGCCGGGGCGCCCGCCGAGCTTGCCCTGCTCCTCGGCCATGAAGGCCGCGCCGCCTTCGTGGCGGCACGCGACGAAGCGGATGCGCTCGCGGTGCTCGTGAAAGCCGTCGAGCACGGCGAGGTAGCTCTCGCCCGGAACGCCGAATGCGGTGGTGATGCCTTGCGCGACGAGCGCCTCGACGAGCGCGTGACCTGCGGGTCGTGTCATCCCGCCACTGTAGCGGCGGCCCTCGCGTCGCGGCGCCGCGCGGCCACGTGCCCGCCGACCATCGCCGCCGAGACCACCGCCGCGACCAGCGACGCGGCCGAGCCGAGGAACACGCCGCCGGCCATGCCGCGGTCGAGCAGCATGCCGAAGAACGGCGCGGCCAGCGCGAAGCCGAGGTCGAGCCCGGAGTACACCGTGCCGTAGACGCGGCCGGTGGCGCCCGGCGGCGCGGCGCGCTTGATGAGCATGTCGCGCGAAGGGCCGGCGAGGCCGACGCCGAAGCCGGCGACCGACGCCAGCGCCAGGGCCGGTCCGCCGCCCACGACGCCGGAGCCGGCGATCACCAGCAGCGCACCGGCGGCCAGCAGCGACGCGCTGATCGTGCGCTCGAGCCGCTCGACCCGCGCCACGAGAAAGCCGCCGATGACCATGCCGAGCGCACCGCTGACCATGAAGCCGGTGACGACCATCGAAGTCCACGCCAGCGGCAGGTCGTACAGCGCCTGCAGCGCGGGGCTGGCGAAGCTCTGGACCGCGGCGAGCGCACAGCTCGTCCAGAAGAAGAACGAGAAGCACAGCCACACCGACGGCAGCTTCAGGAAGGCCAGCGGGTGCTCCTCGGTCAGCGCGGGCCCGCCCTTCTTCTCGTGCGACCACGCGCCGAGCCGGTCGTCGACCGCCGCGCGCTGCAGCACCATCAGCGCGAGCACCACCGGCGCGACGCTGGCCGCGCCCACGCAGGCCGCGCGCCACGAGCCGGTGGCCGTGGTGATGCCCGCCAGGAACACCGGCGCGCAGGCCCAGCCGAGGTTGCCGGTGATGCCGTGCACCGAGAACGCGTGGCCGAGCCGCGGCTGCGACACGCGCTTGTTGAGGATCGTGAAGTCGACCGGATGGAACGGCGCGTTGCCGAGCCCGGCCAGCGCCGACGCGAGCATCAGCCCGGCATAGCCCTGCGCGCCGGCCGCCGCCAGCGCCGCGAGCGCGAAGCCGGCGAGCGCCGCGAACAGCACGGGGCGCGCGCCGACGCGGTCGACCACGAAGCCGGCGAGCGCCTGCCCGATGCCCGAGATCGCGAAGAACACCGTGACCAGCAGGCCGAGCTCGGAGTAGCTCAGCGAGAAGTCGCGGATCAGCCACGGGAACAGCGGCGGCAGCAGCAGGTGGAAGAAGTGCGAGGTGCCGTGCGCGAGGCCTATCAGGCTGATGGTGCGCAGGTCCTGGCGCAGGGGCACGGCTGCGGCCGGGGAAGCGAGGGACGACATGCGGTGAATCGTAGGCGCCGGCGCGGCGGCAGGCTTACGATAGGAAGTCAACTTCTGTCGTGATCGTGCCAAAGCGCCCCGCACACGCCCGCGTCGCAGCGAGCCCGGCCCCGCGCGGGGGCCAGGCGTTCGTGCAAGGCGACCTCACCGCCTTCCGGCCCGACGCCGCGCGGCCGGTGCGGGTGCGCGCGCGCCGCATGGCGGCCGATGCGCGCGTGCTGCCGCACGCGCACGCGTGGGCGCAGCTGTCGTTCTCGGCCACCGGCGTGTGCCGCGTCGACGCCGGCGACAGCACCTTCATCGTGCCGCCGTCGCGCGCCGTGTGGATCCCGCCGCAGGTCGAGCACGCGGTGACCGTGATCGAGGACGCCGACCTGCGCACCTTGTACCTGCACCAGCCGCCGGGCCGCTGCGGCCCGGGCGACGCCGACGAGATGCGGTGGCGCCGCTGCCGCGTCGTCGAGGTCTCGCCGCTGCTGCGCGAGCTGGTGCTGCAGCTCGCCACCGATCCGTCGCGCCCGCCCGCGGTCGACGCCGACCGCGAGCGCGAGCGGCATCTCACGGCGCTGATCCTCGACGAGCTGCGGCGCGCGCCGTCGGTGCCGCTGGGCCTCGCGCTGCCGCGCGACAAGCGGCTGCGCACGCTGTGCGACGCGGTGCTCGACGACCCGGCGCGCCACGACGGCCTCGCCGGCTGGGCGCGCGAGGCCGGCGCGAGCGAGCGCACCGTCGCGCGGCTGTTCCGGCAGGAGCTGGGCACCAGCTTCGCGCAGTGGCGCCAGCAGGTGCTGCTGGCCAAGGCGCTGTCGCTGGCGGCGCGCGGCCTGCCGATGGGGCTGATCGCCGCCGAGCTCGGCTACGCCAGCGCGAGCGCCTTCAGCGCGATGGTGCGTCGCACGGTGGGTGCCCCGCCGAGTCGCTTCTTCGCCACGGAACGCGGCGGCCGGCCCGGCAAGGCGGGATGACCCCGAGCGCGCGGCGCTGCGCGCGCCGCGCCGGCTCCTTACACTGGCGAGGCCGGCTCCGCAGTGCCGCCGGCGCAGACGACGACAGGGAGACGACGATGCTCAGCACCTTGTTCGGAGACATCCCGCTGCCGAAGAAACCGGGCGACCACCTGCCCACCGGCACGATCGAGTCGGACGGCGGGTTCGCCGCCACGGCGATGCTCGAGACTTCGGCCACCGGGGTCAACGAGCACGGGCAGCTGGTCGACCGCAACGTCCACGACCTGTTCGTCACCGGCTCGCCCGCGCAGGCCATGCGCGAGCACTTCGCGACCAGCCGCGCCGAGCTGGAGAACGCCGGCAAGTGGATCGTGCTGCTCGACCCGGCGCGCATCTGGGCCTCGGCGGTGGTGAAGGCGCTGTCCGACGCGAGCGGCCAGCCCATCGACAAGCTGCACCTGCGCGAACAGGGCACCTTGCGCGCCCTGGCGATGATCGAGCGCACGACGATCCCGCGCCGGCTCGACGAGACGCTGAAGGTCTTCCACGCCGACGTGCGCGCCTCGGGCCCCGAGAACGCCGAGATCTCGCTCGCGCTGATGGAGCGCGCGCACATGACCGCGGTGATCGTCGGCCCGATGCAGCCGCACGCCATCGACGCCATGCTCAACATGCTGTGCGACGCGTCCGGCCAGCCGACGTGGCGCTGCCCCACCTTGCTGTTCCTGCTGCCGCCCGGCGCGGTGTGGATCTCCAACAAGATCGCCACCATCGCGTGGCCGGCCGGCCTGCGCGTGCAGGTGCTCAACGAGCCGATGACCGGCGCGTCGTCGGTGTGGAACGCCGTGCTCGGCATCTGGAACCACGTGCGCGACAACCCGGCGCGGCAGGCGAAGCCCGCGCCGCGCGCCACGCCCGACGCGCCGGGCCTGATCGATCCGGCCGAGTTCCCGATCAAGGTGGCCGAGCTGTCCGGCGGCGGCGCCGTGCCGATGCCGCCGCCGGGCACGCGCACGCAGTTCTTCGATTCGCGCCCGGCCGTGTCGGTGGACGGCGAGCGCGCCGCGCGCGCCCTCACCGAGATGCTGCGCACCGACGGCCTGCTCGGCTGCGCGGTGGTCGACAGCGTGAGCGGCTTCGTACTCGCGCGCGAGCAGCGCGACGCGATGCCGGTGGACCTCGACGTCGCCGCCGCGGCCTGCGCGCAGGTGCTTCGCGCGCAGCGCCAGGCCGCGCGCAGCATGGGTCTGGCCGAGCCGGTCGAGGAGCTGATCGTGATCGCCTGCGCCCGCCAGCAGGTGCTGCGCGTGGTGGCGAAGTCGCCCGACCTGTTCCTCTTCGCGCTGCTGGACAAGCAGCGCACGAACCTCGCGCTCGCGCGCTTTCGCCTGATGGAGGCCGAGAAGAACCTCGCCTGAGCGGGCATGGGGCCGCGCGCTACCATCGTCGCCCCGATGGAGCCGCGTGCATGACGACCCAGGTTCTCTACGACTTCACCCGCCAGGACGCGAGCGGCGCGAGCGGCGTCGCCCACGCGTGGGCGAAGGTGCCGCAGGTGCTCACGCCCGAAGACCGGCGCGCCGCGATCGAACGGGCCGCCGCGCTGCTGAAGCGCGAACAGGCGGTGCTCGTCGCGCACTACTACGTCGACGGCGACATCCAGGACCTCGCGCTGCAGACCGGCGGCTGCGTGTCCGACTCGCTCGAGATGGCGCGCTTCGGTCGCGACCATCCGGCGAAGACCCTGGTGGTGGCGGGCGTGCGCTTCATGGGCGAGACCGCCAAGATCCTGTCGCCCGGCAAGCGCGTGCTGATGCCCGACCTCGAGGCCACCTGCTCGCTCGACCTCGGCTGCCCGCCCGACGAGTTCGCGCGCTTCTGCGACGCGCATCCCGACCGCACCGTGGTGGTCTACGCCAACACCAGCGCCGCCGTGAAGGCGCGCGCCGACTGGATGGTCACCAGCTCGTGCGCGCTGGCCATCGTGCGGCACCTGCACGAGCGCGGCGAGAAGGTCCTGTGGGCGCCCGACCGCCACCTCGGCCGCTACATCCAGGACCACACCGGCGCCGACATGCTGCTGTGGAACGGCGAGTGCATCGTGCACGACGAGTTCAAGAGCCTCGAGCTCGAGCTGCTGCGCAAGGAGCACCCCGACGCCATGGTGCTGGTGCACCCGGAGTCGCCGCGCGGCGTGCTGCTGCAGGCGCACGTGGTGGGCTCGACCTCGCAGCTGCTGAAAGCGGTGGTCGAGGGCAGCGCGCAGGAGTACATCGTCGCCACCGACAAGGGCATGTTCCACCGCATGCGCCAGCTCGCGCCGGGCAAGACCCTGATCGAGGCGCCGACCGCCGGCGCCAGCGCCACGTGCAAGAGCTGCGCGCACTGCCCCTGGATGGCGATGAACGCGGTGCAGGGCGTGGCCGACTGCCTCGAGCGCGGCAGCGGCGAGATCCAGGTGCCCGAGCCCGTGCGCAGCCAGGCGCTCGGCTGCATCGAGCGCATGCTCGACTTCGTGGCGCGCCACCCGCAGGCGATCGCCGCGCCGCAGCGCGGCTTCGTGCCGAACCTCGGCGCGGCATGACGATGCGCGCCGACCACGACGAGACGCTGGAGCAGGCCCGCGCGCGCAACATCCGCGACGCGCTGGCCGAGGACATCGGCAGCGGCGACCGGACGGCGATGCTGGTGCCGGCCGGACGCCGCGTGCGCGCGCGCGTGACCGTGCGCGAGGCGGCCGTGCTGGCCGGGCGCGAGTGGTTCGACGGCTGCCTCCTCGCGCTCGACGCCGCGGCCCGCGTCGACTGGCGCTACGCCGACGGCGACGCGATGGCGGCCGACACTGCCGTGTGCGAGATCGAGGCGGACGCGCGCGCGCTGCTGTCGGCCGAGCGCCCGGCGCTCAACTTCCTGCAGCTGCTGTCGGCCACCGCCACCGAGACGCGGCGCCACGTCGACGCGATCGCGGGCGCCTCGCCCAACCCGCGCGGCTGCGCCGTGCTCGACACGCGCAAGACGATCCCCGGGCTTCGCCTCGCGCAGAAGTACGCGGTGCGCGTCGGCGGCGGCCGCAACCAGCGGCTCGCGCTGTGGCACGGCATCCTGATCAAGGAGAACCACATCGCCGCGGCCGGCGGCGTCACCGCGGCGCTGCACGACGCGCGCGCGCTGGACGCCGGCGTGGAGATCCAGATCGAGGTCGAGACGCTCGATCAGCTGCGCGAAGCGCTGGCCGCGGGCGCGACGAGCGTGCTGCTCGACAACTTCGACCTCGCGCGCATGCGCGAGGCGGTGGCCCTGACCGCCGGCCGCGCGCTGCTGGAGGCCTCGGGCGGCGTATCGCTCGCCACCTTGCGCGACATCGCCGCCACGGGGGTCGACCGCATCTCCATCGGCCACCTGACGAAGGACGTGAAGGCGGTCGACTTCTCGCTGCGCGTGCTCGACCGCCTGTAGCGCCCGAACTGCACCCGTGTCGCCCCGCTGTTCGCGGGTTCGGCGCGACCCGCGGCCGCGACACTGCCCGGATGAGCATCGAATTCAGCAGCGTCCACAACCACCTCGAGCGCCAGGTGTTCGACACGGTGACCGCGATGGCCGAGGGCTATCCCGGCCTGAACGGCGACGGCGAACTGCTGGCCGACGTGGCCTGCGTCGCGCTGAATCGGCTGCCGCCGCGCTACATCCGCAACCCGGTGGACTTCGCGTTCTACCTGACCGACGTCGAACGCGCGCGCATGGACCGCAAGGTGCGGCTGGCCGTCGCGCAGGCGTTCGAGTTCGTGCAGGCGCGCGTGGCGCTCGGCGCCCGCGCCTGAGTCGCGCCGGGCCGGTGCTCAGCGCCAGACGTCGGGGTCGAGCGGCAGCCCTTCGAGCTGCCAGCCGGCGCGCCGCGTCAGCACGGTCGGGAAGCTGACCGGCAAGGTGTGCGGGAAGTCGCGGCTGAAGTGCAGCCCGCGGCTCTCGTGGCGCAGCAGGGCCGAGCGCACGATCAGCTCCGCGCAGTCGAGCAGGTTGCGCAGCTCCAGCAGGTCGCGCGTGACGCGGAAGTTCGCGTAGTAGTCGTCGACCTCGCCCTTGAGCAGCCGGATGCGGTGCAGCGCCCGCTCGAGCCGGCGCGTGGTGCGCACGATGCCGACGTAGTTCCACATCAGCAGGCGCAGCTCGTCCCAGTTGTGCGAGATGACGACCTGCTCGTCGGCGTCCTCGACCTGGCTCTCGTCCCACGGCGGCAGCGCCGGTCGCGCCACCGCCTCGTGCGTGAGCACGTGGTCGGCGCAGGTGCGGCCGAGCACCACGCACTCCAGCAGCGAGTTGCTGGCCAGCCGGTTGGCGCCGTGCAGGCCGGTGTAGGTGGTCTCGCCCACCGCGTACAGGCCGGGCAGGTCGGTGCGGCCCGACAGGTCGGTGACCACGCCGCCGCCGGCGTAGTGCGCGGCCGGCACGACGGGGATCGCCTCG
>CAZFET010000157.1:0-8262 GCA_964517545.1 uncultured Burkholderiaceae bacterium | reverse complement strand
TCGTCGAGCTCCACCGCGAGCGACAGGCCCTTCCTCTCGGCGTTGGCGCGGAACAGCGTGACCACCGAGCGGGCCACCGAGTGCAGCGACATCGGCGCCGACACCAGGTTGAGCATGCCGGCCTCGATCTTGGAGTGGTCGAGCACGTCGTTGAGGATCGCCATCAGCGACTCGCCCGACGCCGCCGCCGTGCGCACGAGCCGGCGCTGCTGCGCGTCGAGCTGCGACTGGCGCAGCAGCTCCAGCGCGCCCAGCACCCCGTTCATCGGCGTGCGGATCTCGTGGCTCATCATCGCGAGGAACTGCGACTTCGCCAGGTTGGCCGACTCGGCGGCCTCCTTGGCGCGCTTGAGCGACTCGCTCGCGCGCTCGACCTCGAGCCGGTGCCCGATCGCGCGTTCGTTGGAGACGGCGAACTCGCTCGAGGCCTTCAGCAGGGTCACGCCGAAGACGACCTCGAGGATCGCCAGCGGCACGGACTCGACGCTCGGGATGAACAGGCTCGCCGCCGCGGCCGAGCCCACCTGCGACACGGTGAGGATCAGGAACGAGCGTCCCACGAGCGACATGAAGAACGCCGCGACCGCGAGCGAGCCGCAGGTCATCAGCACGTAGAAGGTCGCGGTGATGCCGGGCAGCTGCGGGTAGATGCCCAGGGTGCCGATGATCCACATCAGGCCGGCGAGCGCGGCGTTGCCTTCGAGGGCCCGCTGCACGCGGCGCAGGCCGGCCTCGTCGAGTCGGGAGGTATCGGCGTAGCGGCGCGAGATCAGCAGCCGCCACGCGGCGACGCAAACGCCGGTGAGCGCCACGCCGGCGGCGGCCCACGGCTGCTGCGCCTGCACGCCCAGCCACACGATGAAGGCGATGGCCAGCAGCAGCAGCGGCACGCTGCGCCCCGAGTTGTGCAGCGCCATCGCCAGCAGCTCGCGCCGCACGGCGGACTCGGTGGAAAAAGACGGCGGCGCCTGCGTCACGCGCCGAGCATACCGCCCGCCCGTGGCCGCACGAGGGCTCAACGCTCCAGTCGCACGATGCGCCCGTCGGGGCTGTCGGTCAGCAGATACAGCCAGCCGTCCGGGCCCTGACGCACGTCGCGGATGCGCTCGTTGAAGTCGCCCAGCAGCGACTCGGTCTTCACGACCTTGCGGCCGTCGAGCTCCAGGCGCACGAGCTGCGCGGCGCGCAGCGCGCCGATGAACAGGCTGCCCTTCCAGCCGGGGTAGCGGTCGCTGGTCAGGAAGGCCATGCCGCTCGGCGCGATCGACGGGATCCAGTGGCGCAGCGGGGGCTCGATGCCGGCCCGCTCGGTGCCTTCGCCGATCTTCGTGCCGGTGCCGTAGTTGCGACCGTACGTGATGACCGGCCAGCCGTAGTTGCGGCCGGCCTCGGTGACGTTGAGCTCGTCGCCGCCTTGCGGGCCGTGCTCGTGCGTCCACAGCTCGCCGGTGGCCGGGTGCAAGGCCGCGCCCTGCACGTTGCGGTGGCCGAGGCTCCAGATCTCGGGCAGCGCGCCGGCGCGCCCGACGAACGGGTTGTCGGCCGGCACCTTGCCGTCGGCCTCGATGCGCACGACCTTGCCGTGATGCGTGTCGAGCGTCTGTGCGTCGTCCTTGCGCGAGAAGCGGTCGCCCAGGGTCACGAACAGACGGCCGTCGCGCGCCCACACGAGGCGCGAGCCGAAGTGCAGGCTGCTCGACACCTTGGGCTGCTGGCGGAAGATCACCTGCACGTCGGCGAGCCGATGGCCGTCGAGCCGGCCGCGCGCCACCGCCGTGCTGTTGCCGCCGTCGCCCGGCTCGGTGAACGACCAGTACACCAGCCGGTTGCTCGCGAACTGCGGATCGATCGTCACGTCGAGCAGGCCGCCCTGGCCGCCGGCCTCGATGCGCGGCAGCCCCTGCAGCGGCGGGCCGAGCTCGCCCGACTTCGACACTACGCGCATGCGGCCCGGGCGTTCGGTCACGAGCATGGCGCCGTCGGGCAGGAAGGCGAGACCCCAGGGGTTCTGCAACCCTCGCGCGACGGTCACGGGCTTGAGCGGCTGCGCGGCGGCGAGCGTGGCGGCGCACAGCAGCAAGGCGGCGACGGCGGACTTCATCGGCATGGCGGCACGCACGGCGGCAAGGAACGGACGGCCGCGATCATGCCCGCGCGGGCATGACCCTGCGAGCCGCTCAGCGCTCCAGGCGCAGCAGCTGGCCGCTGTCGGTGAGCAGGTAGATCCAGCCGTCGGGGCCCTGGCGGACGCAGCGGATGCGCTGGCCGAGGTCGGCGACGACCTGGAGGCTCTCGCGGTCGGCCTCGCTGTTGCCGTTGAGCCCGACGCGCCACAGCGAAGTGCCCGCCAGGGCGCCGAGGAAGGCGTGGCCCTGCCACTCGGGGAACTTGTCGCCCGTGTAGAAGATGAGGCCGGCCGGCGCGATCGAGAACGGCACCCAGTACGACACCGGCTCGACGTACGTCGGCGCGTGCGTGCCGCCGTTGACCCAGCAGCTCGAGTCGGCCGGCGTCGATCCGTACGGGCAGCCGTAGCTGCGCAGCGGCCAGCCGTAGTTGCCGCCCGCCACCACCCGGTTGAGTTCGTCGCCGCCTTGCGGACCGTGCTCGACGATCCACAGCTCGCCGGTGGTCGGATGGATCGCCGCGCCCTGCGGGTTGCGGTGCCCGATGCTCCACAGGCCCGCCGCCGCGCCGGCGCCGAAGCTCGGGTTGTTCGACGGGATCGATCCGTCGCGGTTGATGCGCACGACCTTGCCGAAGTGATTGGCGGTGTTCTGCGCGAACTGCGTGCCCGGATTCGACGGGTCGTCCTTCTGCCGCTCGCCCAACGCGATGAACAGCGTCTTGTCGCCGCGGAACGCCAGCCGGCAGCCGAAGTGCCCGTTGCCGTCGGTGTTCGGCGTCTGCACGAACAAGGTGGGGTTCACGTTCTGCAGCGAACTGCCGACCAGCCGGCCGCGCGCCACCGCGGTGGCGTTGCTGCTGCCTGTGCCGCGCGAGTAGGACCAATAGACCCACGGGTCGGTCTCGAAGTCGGGGTCGAGCACCACGTCGAGCAGGCCGCCCTGGCCGCCGGTGAGCACGCCGTTGACGCCGCTCACCGTCGCCTCGACGTTCAGGCCGTCGGCGCTGACGATGACCATGCTGCCGCCCTTCTGCGTGACCAGCATGCGCCCGTCGGGCAGGAAGGCCATGCCCCACGGGCTGGACAACGACGTGGTCAAGGTCGTCACGAATGCCGGCCCCGACGACGTCGGCGGTGGCGGCGGCGCGGGAGTCGTCGACACCGACGGCGGCGACCCCGCCGGCGCCGGGCTGCCGCCGCCGTCGCAACCCGCGATCCACGGCGCCGCCGCGGTGGCGGCCCAGAGCCCGCCGATGCGCTTCAGCGCGCTGCGCCGCGCCTCGTGCGCGCCCTTGCCTTCGTCCGTTCCCGACCCGATGCTCATGCCGACGCTCCTCTCATGCCCCTGCCTCCACGACCGCCTCGACCACCATCTGCACGCGCGCCTGGCCCTGCCAGTGGTCGAGCGACAGCCGGTACGCCATGAGCACGCGAGCGGGTACCGGCTCGGTGCGCCCGAACCAGATCGCGTCGCGCAGGGTGCCGGCGTGCCGCACGCTCAGCTTGAGGTGCCGCTCGCCGACCAGCCGCTGCGACACGACCTCGACCTCGTCGGCGAACAGCGGCGCCTCGAAGGCCTGGCCCCAGACCTCGCGGTCCAGCAACTGCACGACCTCCGGATCGAACCACCGCGGCTCGAGCGGCCCGTCGGTGCTCAGGCGACGCCGCAGTAAAGCAGGATCGAGCCACTCGCGGGCAACCGTTTGCAACGCCCCCTCGAACGTGTCGAAGTCCTGTTCGTCCAGGGTGCAGCCGGCCGCCATGGCGTGGCCGCCGAAGCGCCTGAGCAGGCCGGGGTGGCGCTTGGCCACGAGGTCGAGCGCGTCGCGCAGGTGGAAGCCCGGGATCGAGCGGCCCGAACCCTTGAGCAGCCCGTCGGCGCCGACGGCGAACACGAAGGTCGGCCGGTGCATCCGGTCCTTCAGCCGCGACGCCACGATGCCGACCACGCCCTCGTGGAACTCGGGGTCGAAGATCGCCAGCGCCGGCGGCGCCTCGCCCGGCGACTCCATGCCGTCCAGCAGCATCTGCAGCATGGCCTCGGCCTGCTCGCGCATGCCGGCCTCGACCTCGCGCCGCTCGCGGTTGATGGCATCGAGCGAGCGCGCCATCTCGGCCGCGCGCTGCGGGTCGTCGGCGAGCAGGCACTCGATGCCCAGGCGCATGTCGGCCAGCCGGCCCGCCGCGTTGACGCGCGGGCCGAGCGCGAAGCCGAGGTCGAACGCGCTCGCACGTGCCGGGTCGCGCCCGGCGACGGCGAACAGCGCGGCGAGGCCGGGCTGCATGCGCCCCGCGCGCATGCGCTTCAGGCCCTGCGCGACGAGCCGGCGGTTGTTGGTGTCCAGCCGCACCACGTCGGCCACCGTGCCCAGCGCCACGAGGTCGAGCAGCGCATCGAGCCGCGGCTGCGAGGCCGCGTCGAAGCGGCCGCGCGCGCGCAGCTCGGCGCGCAGCGCCAGCATGACGTAGAACATCACGCCCACGCCGGCGATCGACTTGCTGGGGAAGTCGCAGCCCGGCTGGTTCGGGTTGACGATCAGCGCGCCGGACGGCAGCACCACCTCGCCGTTCTCGCGCCCCGGCAGGTGGTGGTCGGTGACGATCACGTCGAGCCCGTGCGCGCGCGCATGCGCCACGCCGGCGAACGCAGCGATGCCGTTGTCCACCGTCACCAGCAGCGCCGGCCGCGACGGCAGCGCCAAGTCGACCACGCCGGGCGACAGCCCGTAGCCGTGCAGCGCCCGGTCGGGCACCACGTAGTGCAGGCCATCGCGCGGCGCGCCGAGCAGGGCCAGCCCGCGCAGCGCCACCGCGCAGGCGGTCGCGCCGTCGCAGTCGTAGTCCGCCACCACGCAGATGCGCTCGCCGCGCTCGATCGCATCGGCCAGCCGCCGCGCGGCGTCTTCGGCGCCGCGCAGGCTGCGCGGGTCGAGCAGGCGCGCGAGCCCGTCGTCGAGCTCGTCGGGCGCGCCGATGCCGCGTGCGGCGAACAGCCGCGCGAGCAGCGGATGCACGCCGGCCTGCTCGAGCGCCCAGGCGGCGCGCGGCGGCACGTCGCGTTGCACGAGGGTCGGGGCCGCGGTCGTCACAGCGCCTCCAGCACGGACCCGACCTCGACGCGCCGCCAGCGCGACAGCAGGCGCGACCACGCGCTGCGCGCCGCACCGGCGAAGGGCTGCGAGCGTCGCTCGCCGCACAAGGTGAGCGCGACGTCGCCGCCGCGGTCGGCCTGCGCCAGCGCCTCGCGCACCGGACCCTCGTCGAGCGCCGACCACGCGCGCCGCCAGCCGTCGGCGTCGCCGGCCAGCGCGGGGGCGCGCAACGCGTCGGCCACGCGCAGCGACGGCGCCGGGCGCGCGGCCTGCCGCACGCCGCAGCCATCGACCCAGAACGAGTTCACCGGCAGCGCGCCGCGTGCCTCGCGGCGCGCGTTGACCGGGTGCGTGTGCCACAGCATCTGCGCCTCCATCTGCAGGCGGCGGATCAGCCGCGTGGCCGCGCCCTCGGGCAGCCAGCGGTCGAGGTTGCGCCCGATCGCGCGGTCGAGCGACGCGCAGGCCATCCCGGCGAACGACTCGTGCGCGGCGTACCAGCGCGCCGGCGTGCCCCACAGCAGCACGAGGCCGTCGGCTTCGAACAGCGGCGCCAGCGCGGCCCACAACTCGCGCGACTCGGCCTCGTCGAGCGCCAGCGACGCCGGGTCGGCCAGCCTCACGCGGTCGGCGCCGACGTTCCAGTGCACGGGCGTGATGCGCGCCCACGCGAGGTCGCCGGTCTCCAGGCCCGCGAGCGCGGCCTCGTGCGCCGCCCACGGCAGCTGGCCGTCGGCGCCGGCCAGGCCCAGCGCGCGCGCCAGCGCGCGTTCGTGCGGCGGGCTGAGACTCCACTCGTCGCCGTCGTCGCGCTCGCCGGGCTGCAGCCGCGCCAGCAGCGACGCCAGACGCGGCAACGCCGGCGCCGCGAACGTGCCGCGGTCGTCGGTCAGCACGCTCGCGAAGTGGATCAGCAGGTGCATGGTGCCGATTATCGAAGCCGCACACGACGGCGCGGCGCGTGCGCACGCGGGGCCGCCCCGTCGGGTCGGCGACGACGCTCGGGTAGCATCCCCGCCCGTGAATCTCCCCTACGAACTGCAGGTCGGCTGGCGCTACGTGCGTGCCGGCCGCGGCGGGCGGCGCAACCGCTTCATCTCGTTCATCTCCGGCGTGTCGATGCTCGGCATCGCGCTCGGCGTGGCCGCGCTCATCATCGTGCTGAGCGTGATGAACGGCTTCCAGAAGGAGGTGCGCGACCGCATGCTGAGCGTGATCGCGCACGTCGAGCTGTTCGAAGCGACCGGCTCGGCGCTGCCCGACTGGCGCGCCACCGCCGCGGCGGCGGCGCAGGACTCGCTGGTGGTCGGCGCGGCCCCCTTCATCGCGGCGCAGATGCTCGTGGCGCGCGGCGACGACATGCGCGGCGCGATCGTGCGCGGCATCGACCCGGCCGAGGAAGCCAAGGTCACGCCGCTGGCCGCGCGGCTGGCCGGCAGCACGTTCGCGCGCCTCGTGCCGGGCGAGTTCGGCGTGGTGCTCGGCGGCGAGCTGGCGCGCCAGCTCGGCGTGCGCGAGGGCGACAAGGTCACCTTGGTCGCACCCGGCGGGCAGGTCACGCCGGCCGGCGTGGTGCCGCGGCTCAAGCAGTTCAGCGTGGTCGGCACCTTCGAGGCCGGTCATTACGAGTACGACAGCGCGCTCGCGCTCGTGCACCTCGACGACGCCGCGCGGCTGCTGCGCGTCGAAGGTCCCACCGGCGTGCAGCTCAAGCTGGCCGACCTGCACGAGGCGCGGCGCTTCGCCGCGAGCCTGCAGCAGCGGCTCGGCGGCGCGCTGGTGGTGCGCGACTGGACGCGCACCAACCGCAACTGGTTCGACGCCGTGCAGCTCGAGAAGCGGCTGATGTTCATCATCCTCACCTTGATCGTCGCGGTGGCGGCGTTCAACCTCGTGTCGACGCTGGTGATGACGGTCACCGACAAGCAGGCCGACATCGCGATCCTGCGCACCCTGGGCGCGAGCCCGCGCTCGGTGATGGGCATCTTCATGGTGCAGGGCGCGGCGGCCGGCGTGATCGGCACCTTCGGCGGCGCGCTGCTCGGGCTGCTGGTGGCCTATCGCATCGACGTCATCGTGCCGGCCATCGAGCGGCTGCTGGACACCAGCTTCCTGCCGGCCAGCATCTACGTCATCAGCCGCATGCCGAGCGACCCGCAGGCGGCCGACATCGGGCCGGTGGTGGCGGTGTCGCTGGTGCTGGCGTTCGTCGCCACCCTGTACCCGAGCTGGCGCGCGAGCCGCGTGCGGCCGGCCGAGGCGCTGCGCTATGAGTGAGGCCGTGCCGGTGCTGCTGGCCGAAGGGCTGGGCAAGCGCTTCCGCGAAGGCGGGCTCGACGTCGAGGTGCTGCGCGGCGTGGACCTCGCCGTCTCGCGCGGCGAGTCGGTCGCCGTGGTCGGCGCGTCCGGCTCGGGCAAGAGCACCTTGCTGCACCTGCTGGGCGGGCTCGACGTGCCCAGCGCGGGCCGCGTGCGGCTGGCCGGGGCCGACTTCTCGTCGCTCGACGCCGCCGCGCAGGGCGCGCTGCGCAACCGGCACCTCGGCTTCGTCTACCAGTTCCACCACCTGCTGCCGGAGTTCAGCGCGCTCGACAACGTCGCGATGCCGCTGCGCATCCGCCGGTCCGATCGCACGGCCGCGCGCGCCGCGGCGCGCGACATGCTCGCGCGCGTGGGGCTGGCCGCGCGCACCGCGCACCGGCCCGGCGAACTCTCCGGCGGCGAACGCCAGCGCGTGGCCCTGGCGCGCGCGCTGGTGACCGAACCCTCGTGCGTGCTGGCCGACGAGCCCACCGGCAACCTCGACCGCGCCACGGCCGACGGCGTGTTCGAGCTGATGCTGTCGCTGGCACACGAGCGCGGCATGGCCTTCGTGATGGTCACGCACGATCCGTCGCTGGCCGCGCGCTGCGGCCGCGTGCTGAAGCTCGAAGGCGGACGGCTGACCTGAGTCGCCCGCGCGGCGCGCCGCGTACCTCCGGGTCCTCACTCTCAAGTCGATGTGGCTCCGCCACTCGACTTGAACCCCCGCGGGGGGCGGGC
>CAZFET010000156.1:2814-8371 GCA_964517545.1 uncultured Burkholderiaceae bacterium | reverse complement strand
CGACCACCGAGCCGAACAGGCCGAGCATCGGTGCGGCCGACGCGATGGTGCCCAGCGCGTTGAGGTAGCGCTCGAGGTGGTGCACCGCCACGCGGCCGGCGGACTCGAAGGCGTTGCGCAGCCCTTCCTCGTCGATGCGCGGATCGAGCACCACGGTGCGGATGCCGCTGGCCAGCACGCGCCCCATCACCGAGTTCTCGGCCAGCTTGTTGACCACTTCGGCGCTCGGAAGGCCGTTGCGGATCACCGAGATGACTTCGTCGGGCAGCTTGGGCGGCGCGACCTTGGGGCGTTGCAGGGCGATGAACCGCTCGATGATGAGCGCCAGCGCGACGATGGAACAGGCGATCAGAGGCCAGATCGGCCAACCCGCGGCTTGTATGATCGAAAGCAAGGCGTTGACCCTTTCCGAGACGCGCGATTATGGCGTGAAGGTTCGCGGGTCCCGGACGCCGGCGGCGCGCGCCGCGGGTTCGATGCGCGGGCTCGACAATCCACCGCCACGGTGGACAACTTTGTGAACAACAGGGTTCCGATCGCGCGCAACGCTGATGATTCTTGGCCTTGCGCTAGGTTGCTTCAAGAATAGGCAGACCAAATTCCTTGCGGATCAAGCACTTGCACGAATGTGACGCAACGATGACGGGCATGTCGCGGCGCCGGGCCTTGACTGGCGCGGCTGTGGAGTTCCGGACCCGCATGAATGCTGGCTTTGCGCATGATCGAGCCACCCGTCGCTGATCGATCGAGTCTCGTCTGGAGCGTCGCCGGACTCGTGAAGGCGCTGTCCGACACGCTGCAGTCGCGCTTCGCCGCGGTGGTCGTGCGCGGCGAGTTGTCGGGCTTCAGTCGCGCGGCCAGCGGCCACTGCTACTTCGGCCTGAAGGACGCCGAGGGGCACGACGCGATGCTGCGCGGCGCGATGTTCCGCCGCGCCGCGTCGCTGCTCGACTTCGCGCCGGCCGACGGCATGGCCGTCGAGGTGCGCGGCCGCGTGGCCCTCTACGAGCCGCGCGGCGACCTGCAGCTCATCGTCGAGTCGATGACGCGCGCCGGCGCCGGTGCGCTGATGGAGCAGTTCCTGAAGCTGAAGGCGAAGCTCGAGCGCGAGGGCCTGTTCGATGCGGCGCGCAAGCGGCCGCTGCCCGCCTTCCCGCGGCGCGTCGGGGTGGTCACCTCGCTCGGCGCGGCGGCGCTGCGCGATGTGTGCGCGGCGTTCGCGCGCCGCGCGCCGCACGTCGAGCTGGTCGTCTATCCGTCGCCCGTGCAGGGCGCGGACGCGCCGCCGGCGCTGGTGCGCGCGCTGGCCGAGGCGGCCGCACGCGCCGAGGTCGAGCTGCTGCTGCTGTGTCGCGGCGGCGGCTCGCTCGAGGACCTGTGGGCGTTCAACGACGAGCGCGTCGTGCGTGCGGTGGCCGCCTCGCCGATCCCGGTGGTGTGCGGCGTCGGCCACGAGACCGACGTGACCCTGGCGGACTTCGCCGCCGACCTGCGCGCGCCCACGCCGACGGCCGCGGCCGAGCTGGCGGCGCCGGCGCGCGACGACCTGCTGCAGGCGCTGGCGGCGCTGGCGGCGCGCGCGCGGCGCAGCGCGCGGCAGCGGCTGGAGCGCGACGCGCAGCGGCTCGACCACGTCGCGCTGCGCATCGCGCGGCCGGCCGACGCGCTGCAGCGCCATCGCCATGCGCTCGAGCTGATCGAGCGGCGCTTCGTCGCAGCACTCGATCGGCGCGTGGAACTGCAGCGGCGCGGACTGCCGGTGCTCGCCGCGCGCATGCGCATGGCCGTCCCGCAGCGCTTGCGCACGCAGCGCGATCGGCTCGACGGGCTGGCCGCCCGGCTCGCGCTGCTCGACCCGCGGCAGGTCATGGCGCGCGGCTACGCCTGGGTGACCGGCGCCGACGGCCGCGCCATCGTCTCGGCGCGCCAGCTCTCGCCCGGCGCGTCGCTGCGCGCGAGCTGGCACGACGGCGAGGCCGACGCCAGCGTCACGCGCGTGCACGTGCGCGACTGACGCGCGACTGACGCGCGACTGACGCGCGACGGCCGCACAGGGACGGCGGGGCAGCCGGGCCCGCGACGGGGCCTTGGTGCGCTGCCTACAATCCCTCGATCCACGAACGACACTGCAGAAAGGAAGCTCTCATGGAACACACCCTGCCGCCGCTGCCGTACGCGCTCGACGCGCTCCAGCCGCACATGAGCAAGGAGACGCTCGAGTTCCACCACGGCAAGCACCACAACGCCTATGTCGTGAACCTGAACAACCTGCAGAAGGGCACCGAGTTCGAGTCGATGTCGCTCGAGGACATCGTCAGGAAGTCGTCCGGCGCCATCTACAACAACGCCGCGCAGATCTGGAACCACACCTTCTTCTGGAACTGCATGAAGCCGGGTGGCGGCGGCGAGCCGGGCGGCGCGCTCGCCGCGGCGATCAACGCCAAGTGGGGCAGCTTCGCGGCGTTCAAGGAAGCCTTCACCAAGAGCGCGGTCGGCAACTTCGGCTCGGGCTGGACCTGGCTGGTCAAGAAGGCCGACGGCAGCGTCGACATCGTCAACATGGGCGCCGCGGGCACGCCGCTGACCACCGGCGACAAGGCGCTGCTGACGATCGACGTGTGGGAGCACGCGTACTACATCGACTACCGCAACCTGCGGCCGAAGTTCGTCGAGACCTTCCTCGCCTCGCTGGTGAACTGGTCGTTCGCCGAGAAGAACTTCGCCTGAGCCTCGTCCCGGGCCACGGGACGCCCGCCACCAGCCGGCCTGCGGGCCGGCTTTCGTTTGTCCGCCACCGGATGCAAGGGCGGTAATAAATCACGCACGAGGCGCTGTTTCTGGTGGAAACCCTTAGACTTCCGCGCTTCTCCGGACCTCCGGCCCACACCCGTTCGACCCCCGACGCGATGACCTTCAAGCACCGCGCCACGCTGCCGCTTTGCGCGGCGACCTCGACTGCGCCGCTTCGCGCGGCGACTGCGCCCCCGCCGCGGCCGGCCGGGCCCGGCGCGAGCGTGCCCGCGCAACTCGCGCTGCTGCTGCTCGCGCTGTGGCTGGCGCTCGTGCCCGGCCGCGCCCGTGCGTTCGATTTCGACGAGGTCGCCCAGCGCGCCCGCACCCTGGCCTCGGCGCCGTACAAGTCTCCCGAGGAGCGGCTGCCGCGCGAACTGCGCGACATCGACTACGACGCCTACCGCGACATCCGCTTCCGCCCCGAGCGCTCGTGGTGGCGCGCCGACAAGCTGCCGTTCGAGCTGCAGTTCTTCCACACCGGCCGCTGGTTCCGCGAGTCCGTGCGCATCCACGAGGTGACCGGCGGCCAGGCGCGGCCGATCCCGTTCGAGCCGGCGCTGTTCGACTACGGCCGCAACCGCATCGACCCGCGCGTGCTGCGCGAGGCGGGCTTCGCCGGCTTCCGCGTCCACTACCCGATCAACACCCCGCAGTACAAGGACGAGGTGCTCGTGTTCCTCGGCGCGAGCTACCTGCGCGCGGTCGGCAAGGGGCAGGTCTACGGCCTGTCGGCGCGCGCGCTCGCGGTCGACACGGCCGGCCCGGGCGGCGAGGAGTTCCCGCGCTTCACCGAGTTCTGGATCGAGCGGCCGCGCGCCGACGCCACCGAGCTCGTGATCCACGCGCTGCTCGACTCGCCGCGCATCACCGGCGCCTACCGCTTCGTGCTGCGTCCCGGCAACGACACCGTGCTCGACGTGCGCGCCCGGCTGTTCCCGCGCGAGCGCATCGACAAGCTCGGGCTGGCGCCGCTGACGAGCATGTACCTGCACGGCGAGAACCACCCGCGCCACCTGATCGACACCCCGGTCGACGACTACCGGCCCGAGGTGCACGACTCCGACGGCCTGCTGATGCACACCGGCGAGGGCGAGTGGATCTGGCGCCCGCTGGTCAACCCGCGCCGCCTGCTGGTCACCGCGTTCACGATGACCGACCCGCGCGGCTTCGGCCTGATGCAGCGCGACCGCAGCTTCGCCAGCTACGAGGACACCGAGGCGCGCTACGAGAAGCGCCCGAGCGCGTGGATCGAGCCGCGCGGCAACTGGGGACCGGGCCGCGTGGAGCTGGTGCAGATCCCGACACCCGACGAGACCAACGACAACATCGTCGCGTACTGGGTGCCCGAGCGTCCGCCCGCGCCGCAGCAGCCGTTCGACTTCGGCTACCGGCTGCGCTGGCAGATGGCGGCCGAGACGCGTCCGCCCGAGGGCTGGGTGGTGCAGTCGCGGCGCGGCCGCGGCTTCGTCAACCAGCCCGACGGCCACCTCAAGTTCGTCGTCGACTTCGACGGCCCGGCGCTGCGCAAGCTGCCGGCCGACGCGAAGCTCGAGGCCGTGGTCAGCGTCGACGGCAACGCCGAACTCGTCGAGCGCAACCTGTTCAAAAACACCGTCACGGGCGGCTGGCGGATGACGGTGCGCGTCAAGCGTGCCGATCCGGCGCGGCCGGTCGAGATGCGCGCGTTCCTGCGCCGTCCGCTCGACGGGCCGCGGGCCGACACCTTGACCGAGACGTGGAGCTACATCGTGCCTCCACGAGGGGAGAACCGATGACCACGACACCGTTCGTGCACGCTCCGGGCGAGACCTTGCCGATCGCGCGCGGCTCGATGGTGCCGCTGCGCTGGGCCGGCTCGCCGTGGCGGCGCCTGCCGGGGCTCGCGCGGCGGCGCGACACTGCTGCGCTGCCGGCCTGGGCCGAGGAGCGGCGCGCCCACCTCGACCGCCTGCGCCTGCGCCGCGTGGCGCTGCTGGTGCTGATCGTCGCCGGCGCGCTGGCCGGTACGCAGGTGATGCTCGACATCCTGCCGCACCGCGGCACCACGCCGCTCGAACTGGCGATCGCCGCGCTGTTCGCCGTGCTGTTCGGCTGGATCTCCGCCGGCTTCTGGACCGCCGTGATGGGCGCATGGGTGCTGTGGCGCGGCGGCGACCGGCACGCGCTCACGCGCGCGCTGCGCGGGGTCGCGCCCGACACGCCGATCGACCCGTCCGCGCGCACCGCGATCGTCATGCCGATCTGCAACGAGCCGGCCGCCACCGTGTTCGGCGGGCTGCGCGCGACGTTCGAGTCGCTGGCGCGCACCGGCCACCTCGACCGCTTCGAGTTCTTCGTGCTGAGCGACAGCCACGACCCGGCGCTGCTCGGCGTCGAGCAGCAGGCCTTTCTCGCGCTGCGCGAGTCGCTCGGCGAGGCGGGCGCGAAGCTGCACTACCGCTGGCGACGGCGCCGCACCAAGCGCAAGGCCGGCAACGTGGCCGACTTCTGCCGCCGCTGGGGACGCCTGTTCCGCTACATGGTCGTGCTCGACGCCGACAGCGTGATGAGCGGCGAGTGCCTGGTCTCGCTGGTGCGGCTGATGGAGGCGCATCCCGACGCCGGCATCATCCAGACCGCGCCGCGCGCCGGCGGCCATGCCACCTTCCACGCGCGCGTGCAGCAGTTCGGCTCGCGCCTGTACGGGCCGCTGTTCACCGCCGGCATGCACTTCTGGCAGCTCGGCGACGGCATCCACGTCACGGCGGTCGGCTATGCCGGCGGT